>NZ_CAISIQ010000371.1 GCF_903885465.1 uncultured Nevskia sp. | reverse complement strand
TTGTTCTCGAACGCGAACCACTCGCCGCCGACCCGGCCGATGCCGATCGGATCGATCGTTCCGGCCACCGGCTGCATCTCGCCATCCTTCAGTTCGTCGACTGCACAGGCACGCACCGTGTTCGGGTTCATCAGAAAAAGATGCTCAGGTTGTTGGCCAGCAGGGTGCCCTGGTCGAGCGTGATGTCGCGGCGGGCGATCTTCCAGCGCGAGCCGTCGTCGCTCGGCCGCAGGCGATCGCTGCGGCTGCCGACGAAAATATCGACCTGCCGTTCGAGACGCGAGCGATAGAGCAGGAAACAGCACTCCACGTCCCATTCACCGGCAACATCGGCGGGCTTGATATAGACGTTGCTGACGCAGTGGCGCGTGCGTGACGGCGGCATTTCCGCCCAGCCCTTGCCGGTTTCCAGACGCTTGATACGCTGGCCCAGGGTCACGGCGTTGTCGTCGAAGTAGTTCGCCACCGGCCCGGTCGGCGGCGGCGCGCCGACCGCCTGCTCGTGATAGTTGGTCGTCACCGGCATGCGGTAGCTGGCATCCGGCGTGAACAGCGCCAGCCAGGCCCGGTACTCGTGGCGATCGAGCAGCGCCGCTTCCTCGTACAGGAAACGTTCGATATCGAGCTGCAGTTCGGGCGTGATCGCAGTGCTCATCAACGCACCTCCGGCTGGTGGGCAGCGGCCAGTTCGGCATGGCTTTCGCCGGCCATCATCCGCGCCCAGCGGGTGTAGAAGCCGCGCGCGGCGGCTTCAGAAAACACGTAGCTGAGCTTGCCCGGGAAGCGGGCATCGCTCTGCTCGTTGCCGATGCCCATCTGCAGATTGAACGGCTGGCGGCGGGACTTCGTGCCGCGCAATACGCGCTGCACTTCGATCCAGTTCTCGCCATCGTCCTGCTCGAACATGCCGCCGGGGCTGAAGCTGCGGGTGATGCCCTGGCCCCATTGATCCTTGACCGCCTGCGGTGCGTCGGCATCGACCACGGCCAGCGCCCAGACCTCGATCTCGTTCGGCCCGCGCGGATGCCAGACCCGCAGGGTGTTGATGCCGGGCAGGAAGGAGCAGGTCGGGAAGATGGTCATGTGCGCGCCATTGACTGCATGGGTGCGGGTGGCGCCGAGGCGCTCGGCGACACGAGGACGCGACGCCATCAGGTACTCCGCCACCGCCGGCCCAACGATCGCCGCCAGCAACTGGCCCTGATCATCGGCCGTATGGAACCCGGTGCCGTGACCGGCGCTCTCCGAACGCCACTGCAGGCCTTCCGTCGGCCACTGCACGGCCTCGGGCGGCACGCCGGCCGGCATCACCGCGAGGATCGCGGACATGTGCGATAGCGGTGCGTGATACATGTCGCTGCAAAACTGCTCGGACGCGAACTTCCAGTTGCAGGGAATCACCCACTTGTGGACACCGCCCCAGATCTCGGTGCCGGCATCGGAGCGATCGAACATCGCATCCATGTAGAACTTCGCATCGCCCAGTGACTCGTCGAGCGACGGCACCTCGGCATCCCAGCAGCCGAAGATCAGGCCCTTGTATTCCTCGACTCTCGGCACCCGCACCGCGCCCCAATCGGCCTTGACCAGCTTGCTGCAGTAACCGTTCTTCTCCATCGGCACATTGACCAGCTTGCCGGACGAGTCATAGCTCCAGCCGTGATACGAGCAGGTGAAGAACTTGGTGTTGCCGTGATCGAGCCGCGCCAGGCGCATGCCGCGATGACGGCACTGGTTCAGGAAGGCGACGACGCTGCCATCCTTCTGCCGCGACACGATCACCGGGTCTTCGCCCATGTAGGTCGTGAAGTAGTCGCCGGCTTTCGGAATCTGACTTCGATGCGCGAGGAACAGCCAGCTGCGGCCGAACACCTGTTCGAGCTCGATCTGGTACAGCGACTCGTCGCAGTAGACTCGCGGGTCCAGCGTGCCGGTCTCGACGTCGACCAGCTTGCGGATATCGTCCGCGCTCCAGCCGCGCCGGCTGTCTTCGGGTGTAGCGCCATCTCTCGCCATGATCGTGCTTCCTCGTTCCATTTCGGGAGGGATCCGGTCAGGACACCTTGCAACGGCCGGATCGACAACAGTCATCTGCCTTGCTTCTCGCGCTACAGGCATTCGCCTGTACTGGATGCTTTCGCGCCGCGGCGCGTCTGCAGGCCCCGGTTGTACTTGCTGGCCAGGCGCCGCCAGACCAGGGTGTAGCCATCGCCTTCGTAGAGATTCTCGGCGCTCCGGTAAGGCTGCCCTTCCATGCCCTGTTCGACGCCGAGATTGGCAACCAGATCGGTCGCGTTGAAATCGTCGAAACCCAGAGGCTTCCACTTGTTGATCACTTCGTCGTGAAAGGCGGCCTTCTCGGCGGCATCGGTGGTCGGCTTCGACCAGGCGATGAAGTAGCGATGCTGCTTTTCATTGACCGGCACGTACCATTCGTAATGCGCCATGCCGAGCACCGGCCAGGGCGCCACCTTCAGCACACCGGGCAGCCAGATCGAGCCCTCGATCGAACCGTAGGCGAGATGCGCCATGTCGTTGGGCGGAATCTTCGAGGCCATGCGGCCTTTCTCGCCGTCGCACTCGAACTCGAACTCGAACACCGGCTCGGCCTTGCCGAGTGCATCGATCAGGCCCTTGGGACCATCGCCGGTGCGCTCCTCGATCTCATGGAAACTGTCGCCGTGCCTGATCCGGTTGGCGATCGGGAACGGCCGGTCGAGCGCGGCGAGGAAGGCGTCGTCCTTGTGGATGAAGATGTGGTTCGGATCGAAGCCGGAATCGGCCGCCAGCCGCCAGTTGCAGTCGCTGAGCACATCGACCGCCGGCACCGTGTACCAGTCCGGATCGAGGAAGCCGGGCGGCACGTCGTCATCGAGTGGCGGCGGCGGGCTGATATCGCCGACGAAGGTGAACACCATGCCGTTCACTTCGCGGATCGGATACGCGTGCAGCGCGCGCTTGCCGATCAGGCGTGAATCCGGTGCGCTCGGGATCGCCACCAGTTCGCCATTGCGCAAGTTGTAGGTGAACGCATGCAGCCAGCAGGTGATGCTGTTCTTGGTGAAGCATTCAGGCTTGGTCGAGAACTTGAAGCCGCGATGCAGGCAGCGATCCGCCACCGCGTAGACCAGGCCATCGACGCGCTTGAACAGGATGTCTTCGCCAAGCAGGGTGCGGGCGACGATCTGCTCTTCGGCTATCTCGGTCGACAGCATTGCCGGATACCAGTGATTGCGGAAACCAAGCACGGCGTCGTCGTACTTGCCTGGGGTCAAAGTCGGGGCTATCTGCTCTCCATCCATTTCCTTGCTCCTCGGCAGTCAACGTGAAGATCGTTGTTATGGGTCTTGCTGCCTGATCCGGTGGCTCAATGCGCGGGCGACTTGTGTCCCCAGTCGCTGAGTTGCGAATAGGTCCGCACTTCCCAGGTATGGTCATCGACGATCAGGCCACCGCTGCCGAACTCGATCGCGAAGCCCGAGGGGCTGACGCAGTAGAACGAGAACATGCCGTCGTTCGGGTGATGGCCCAGGCCCATCATGATCGGCACCCCGGCGGCGATGCAGCGATCGTGGGCGAGACCGACGTCATTGAAGTCGCTGACCTCGATCATCACGTGATGGATACGTTTCGGAAATGGAATCTGCGCCGTCGCGAAGGAGTGGTGGCGGCCGGTCTCGGTGTGGAAGAAGGTGCCATCGAATGGAATCGTCCCCATCGGCGTTTCCAGCGGTGCGCGAATGTGATCACTGACTTTCAGACCCAGCGCATCCTCGTGGAACGCGATGGTCGTGGCGTAGTCCTTCGCGGCACTCACGTAATGGCCGACACCCAGCTCACCGGTCACGAACCGGCCGAGCAGCACCTTCGAGCGGAACGGCCGCGACGCAGGCGCATACGCCGGGCCATAGAAGAACTCGTGCTGCATGCCATCGGGATCGACGCAGGCATAAGCGCGCTCGACTCGGCGCGAGGCGAGCAGCGCCGCATCGCAGCGCTCGGCGCGGATGCCGCGTTTGCCCAGTTGCTGCACGAAGGTTTCCAGCGCGTCGGCGGTGTCGAACTTCCAGCCAGCCGCCACCATGTCGTCATCAACTCCTTGGGCGATCAGGATGCGTTGCTCGTATTCGTCCATGCGCAGCGCCAGCGTACGGCCACTGTCGCGGCGCTCGGCGTGCAGGCCGAGAATGTCGACCGCAAAGGACTCCCATGCATCCAGATTGCTGGCGCTCACGCAGACGTAGCCCAGCGTCGAAATCGCGGCCATTCGCTTGTCTCCTCTCTCTCGCATCAACTGTCTTGTCCATCCGCATCGCGGCTGGCCGGGACGTTCTTTGCATCCCGATGGTTGGAACATAAGGCGCAACGGCTGTGCCAGCACCCACATGGGTCACGACAATGTCCGCACAGCGCTGAAAACATTGCAGTTGTCGCTGCTGTCGAGAAATGGAGCGAGGATCGGGATGTCGAGAAGCGTTCAGCAAATTCGGAATTCAGCAACGGCATGGTTCATCATTTGATGAATCACTGCCGTGTCATGTCCGGAGCCTGACCATGCCCATCCGCCCGCGATCCGTTGCGTCCCGGCCACCGAAGCCCGCCGCAGGCAAGCGCACGACGCCATCGGCCGCCGTTCGCCCCTCGGGGCTGCATTTCCCGAACATCCGCGATATCGCCTCGCACCTGCACTTCAGTCCTGATCGTGGCCGCATCTGGCTCGATGATCGCCGCATGGTGCTGCTGCACGCCGAAGCCTTCCACAGCTTGCGCAAGGAGTTGGTGGCGCTGGTCGGCGTGGAAGCGGCGCGCGGCCTGGTCACCCGCATGGGCTATGTCGCCGGCTGCCGCGATGCCGAGTTCGCCAAGCGCGCACGGCCGAAGGCGACCAGCTTCGATGCCTTTTCGGTGGGCCCGCAGCTGCATGCCTTGAAAGGCATGGCCGAGATCGAACTGCTCAAGTTCAGGATGGATATCGGTGCCGGCATCCTCTACAGCGAATTCCTGTTCAAGGATTCCTTCGAGGACGAGGCTCAGCCGCCGGCGGCGCCGTTCGGCGAACAGAGCGCCTGCTGGATGCTGGCGGGCTATGCCTCCGGCTATGCGAGTACCTTCATGGGCAAGCGCATCCTGGTACGAGAGATCGAGTGCCGCGCCAACGGCCACGCGCAGTGTCGGGCGATTGCCAAGCCGGTCGAAGACTGGGCCGATCCGGAGCTCGACCTTCCCTACCTGCAGCCGCTGCCTGCCGAATCATCGGCGCGCAGCCCCGGCCGACCCCGCCGCACACCGCGTCCGCAGCCGAGCATTACCACCACCGCGCTCGCGCGCGGCGACGGCAGCGGACCGGTTGGCGGCTCGGCAGCGTTCAGCACCATCCTGCATCAGATCAACCGGGTCGCCGCCACGCGCGCCACCGTGCTGCTGCTCGGCGAAAGCGGTGTCGGCAAAAGCCTGTTTGCCCGCGAAGTACATGACCGCAGCCCGCGCCGCGCCAAACCCTTCGTCGCGGTGAACTGCGCAGCGATCCCCGAGGAGCTGATCGAATCCGAACTGTTCGGCGTCGAACGCGGTGCCTATACCGGTGCCAGCCTGTCGCGCGCGGGCCGCTTCGAGCTGGCCGATGGCGGCACGCTGTTCCTCGACGAGATCGCCACCCTGAGCCCGACCGCTCAGGGCAAGCTGCTGCGCGTGCTGCAGAGCGGCGAGTTCGAGCGACTCGGCAGCACCACGATGCGCAAGGTCGATGTGCGGGTGATCGCGGCAACCAATGCCGACCTGCAGGATGCGATTCGCCGCACGCGCTTTCGTGAAGACCTGTATTTCCGCCTGCACGTGTTTCCGATCGTCATTCCGCCGCTGCGCGAGCGGCGCGACGACATCCCGCTGCTGGTCGGCCACTACCTCGCCAAGTTCTCGAAGCTGCACGAGCGCCATCTGTCCGGCATCACGCCGCCCGCCCTCGCTGCCCTGCTCGCGCATGACTGGCCGGGCAATGTCCGTGAGCTGGAAAACGTGCTGGAGCGTGCCGTGATCCTCTCCGACGAGGGCCAGGCACTAGAACGCTCGCAACTGTTCGCAGCGCGAGCCTCCGAGCACGGCCGCGACATGATGGAACTGGGTGGCGATGGCGAGCTGATACCGACCGATATCGATGACGACAGCCGCGAGCAGCGCCTGGTCGATGACTTCGCGGCCCGGCTGATCGACAGCCCGGCGGTCAGCCTGCCGGCTGCGCAGGACCGCGTGATCCTCGCCGCCTGGAAGAAGACCGGCCGCAACGTATCCGCCGCCGCGAAGCTGCTCGGTATCAGCCGCGCCCAGCTCGATTACCGCTTGAAGAAGCTGCAGCAAGGCGCGACGCCCTCGAAGGCGCCGGTCTCGAAAATCAAACGCAAGACAACAACGAGGAGAACGAAGAAATGACTTGGCTGAATGACAACGTGGCACTGATCACCGGTGGCGGCTCGGGCCTTGGCCGGGCGCTGGTCGAACGCTTCATCAACGAAGGCGCCAAGGTCGGGGTGCTGGAGCGCAACGCCGACAGCGCCGCCGCGCTGGAACGCGACTTCGGCGATGCCGTGGTCACCACCGTCGGCGATGTCGGCCGCTATGCCGACAACGTCAGCGCCGTCGAGCGCACGCTCGCCCGTTTCGGCCGTCTCGACACCCTCATCGCCAATGCCGCGGTATTCGATTTCTTCCAGCCGCTGGTCCAGTACGAGGGCGACACGCTGGACCGCGCCTTCGACGAGCTGTTCTCGGTCAACGTCAAGGGTGGCCTGCTCGGCGCACGCGCCGCGTTGCCGGCGCTGGTGCAGAGTCGCGGCAGCATCATCTTCACGCTATCCAACGCGGCGTTCTATCCGGCCGGCGGTGGCCCGCTGTACACCTCGGCCAAGCACGCGCTGGTCGGCGTCGTGAAGCAGCTGGCCTACGAGCTGGCGCCGAAAGTGCGGGTCAATGGCGTGGCTCCGGGCGGCATGCGCACCCGCCTTGGCGGCCTTGCCAGCAATGGCACTGCAGGCATGGACGTGTCACAGGTCGAAGGCTTCGAGCAGCTGGTGATCGGCGTCACCCCGCTGCGGATCTGCCCGCAGCCGGCTGACTACTGCGGCCCCTACGTGCTGCTGGCCTCGCGC
>NZ_CAISIQ010000370.1 GCF_903885465.1 uncultured Nevskia sp. | reverse complement strand
GGTCGAGCGCGGCGAGATCGTCGAAGCCGCCAACATGACGGTCGCCGATGAAGATCTGAGGAACGGTGCGGCGGCCGCTGCGCTGCATCATCTCGGCGCGCAGGCTGTCGTTCTGGTCAACCATGATTTCCTGGTAGCTCACGCCCTTGTTGCCGAGCAGACGCTTGGCGAGCATGCAGTACGGGCAGATGCGGGTCGAATAGACGGTGACCGGCTTCATGAGAAGAACCTCGCGCCGGTGTGCGGCGGCTATTGCGACGCTTTTTGGGAGAGAACGGGCTGGCTTCTACTTGGCGGTGACGGGAAGGCTGGCGCTCATCCAGCCGTTGAGGCCGCCGCGCAACAGGTAGACCTCGGTATGGCCGAGTTTGCGCAGGCGGGCCGCCGCTTCGCTCTGGCTGGAGCCGAGCGCGCAATAGACGATCACTGGCCGCGTCTTGTCCTTGCCGATCTCGGCGGCGCGCTCGGCGAGCTTCGCCAGCGGCAGATTCAGCGCATGCAGCAGATGACCTTTCTTGAAGTCTGCCGGCGGCCGCACATCGACGACCAGCGCATCGCGGTCGTTGATCAGGCGCACGGCGTCCTTCGGCGCCAGGCGTTTGCCACCCTGCAAGGTGCCATGCACTTCATTGGCAATCAGCGCCGCGCTGGCGACGCCAAGGGCGAGAAACAGGAGCAGGTGAGCCTGCACGAAGGTCAGCAATTGGTCGGTCAAGGGAGGCGCGCATTTGAACAAGGGGGTGTTGCTCTGGGATTATCGCACCCGATGCCACCCCCGGAAAGCCGAACCCCTTTGAAGGCAGCCTTTTGCTTGTTTCCTCTGCGCGCTGTTGCCATCGGGCTGCTGCTCGCTTTTGCCGTGTCGGCGCCGCTCGAAGCCGCCAACGACACCGCCACCAAACTCAAGGCCGGTTCAGAAGATTTGAACCGGGTGCGGGCCAAGATTGGCGCTGCCAATCAGAGTATCGACCGTGATCGCAGCGCCCAGAGCGCGCAGCGGCAGGCGGTGGAAACCGCCGAACGCAAGATCGCCGAATCGCAAGCGCAGTTGAAGAAGCTCGCCGCCGAGGTCGATGAGCAGGACACGCGTCTGCGCGCCGCGCAGGCCAGCCGGGCGGCGGCCGAGGCGCGACTGGTTCAGGCGCGCGAACGCCTGGCGCGCCAGGTGCGTTCGGCCTACGTCGCCGGCCAGAGCGGTTCGACGGCCTTGCTGCTCAGCCAGGAAGAGCCGGATCGCATCGGCCGCCTGCTGACCTACTTTGATTACCTGAACCGGGCCAGCGCCCGGAACATGGACGAGATCAACGCCGAGATTGCCGCCGTCAGCGCCGAGGAGGCCAAGGTCGAAACCGAGCGGGCCGCGCTGCAGAAACTGCAGACCACGCGCCAGCGCGCGCTGGCCGAGCTGGAAAACGATCGCAGCGAACGCAAGAAGGCGGTGGCCTCACTGGACGCCAAGATCGCCGACGCCGGCGAAAAGGTGAAAGCGCTGCAAAGCAGCGAGAAGGAAATCCAGGCGCTGCTCAGCAAGTTGCGTGAAGCGCTGAAGGCCGTGCCGGCACCGGCCAGGCCGTCCGGTTCGAAGAATCCGTTCCCGAAGATGCGCGGTGTGCTGGCCTGGCCGCTGCGCGGCAACATCCTGGCCAATTACGGCGACAGCAAGAGTGACAGCCGTCTGCTCTGGAAAGGCCTGTGGATCGCGGCCAGCGAAGGCGCGCCGGTGCGGGCGAGTGCTGCGGGGCGGGTGGCCTATGTCGGCTGGCTGTCGAGCTACGGCCTGATCGTGGTCATCGAGCACGACAAGGGTTTTTTCACCTTGTACGGCCACAATGCGACGGTGGCCACGGCCGCCGGAGAACAGGTTGCGGCCGGCGAAGTCATCGCCGCAGTCGGCAACACCGGCGGCTACGAGCGCAGCGGCCTGTACTTCGAAGTGCGACGCGGTACCGAGCCACAGGACCCGCGCGACTGGTTGGGCCCGTGATTCGATCCCTGACCGACATCCGGTATCGACTCAAGGCTGAACGAAGCAGCGCGGCCGGGGTCTGCTGAAGGTGCTGTGATACATTCAAAAAAGCGTTGTATATCCCTCCATAAGAAGTAAATTCATGTCCTCATCGACCCGCGTTTCCCTGGCCTTGCTGGCTGGTGTCGTCTTCGGTGTCAGCGCCACGCTGACCCACAGCGTATTCGCCGAAAAGCAGGTACCCGCCGAGACCTTGCCGCTGAAGGATCTGCAGACCTTCGTCGAGATTCTCAATCGCGTGAAGAGCGATTACGTCGAGCCGGTGAAGGATGAAACCCTGCTCGAGAACGCCGTGCGCGGCATGCTGTCCGGCCTCGATCCGCATTCCTCCTACCTCGACAAGGAGGAATATAAGGAACTCAATGCCTCGACCACCGGCAAGTTCGGCGGCCTCGGCATCGAGGTGCAACTGAAGGATGGACTGGTCAAGGTGGTGTCGCCGATCGACGACACACCGGCCGCGAAAGCCGGCGTCAAGGCGGGCGATCTGATCGTCAAGATCGACGACACGCCGGTGAAGGGCCTGACCCTGCAGGATGCCGTCTCGAAGATGCGCGGCGATCCGGGCACCAAGATCGTGCTGACGCTGATTCGCGAGAACGCGCCGGCGCCGCTGGTGCTGGAACTGAAGCGTGACTACATCAAGGTCGCCTCGGTGCGTGGCCGCTCGATCGAGCCAGGCTACGGCTACATCCGCATCTCGCAGTTCACCGCGACGACCGGCAAGAACCTGTCCGAAGAACTCGCCAAGCTGAAGAAGGCCGGTGAGCTGAAGGGCCTGGTGCTCGATCTGCGCAACAACCCGGGCGGCCTGCTGACCGCCGCCGTCGATGTCTCCGACGAGTTCCTGAACAAGGGCGCGATCGTCAGCATCAAGGGCCGCGATGCCGATTCGACCCGCGAGTTCGATGCCTCGGTCGGCGATGCGCTCGATGGCAAGCCGCTGGTGGTGCTGGTCAACGGCGGTTCGGCGTCGGCTGCGGAAATCGTTGCCGGTGCGCTGCAGGATCAGAAGCGCGGCGTGCTGATCGGCAGCAAGACTTTCGGCAAGGGTTCGGTGCAGACCATTCTGCCGCTGAACAATGACTCGGCGATCAAGATCACCACGGCGCGCTACTACACGCCGAGCGGCCGCTCGATCCAGGCCGAAGGCATCGTGCCGGACGTCACCATCCAGCCGTTCAAGGTGTCGAAGCTCGATCCCTCGGAATTCGGCGAAGGCGTGCACGAGGCCGATCTCAAGGGCCGCCTCGACAACCCGAACGCCAAGCCGGAAGACACCAAGACGAAGGATGGCAAGTCTGACGAGAAGACCAAGGAAGGCGACAAGGCGAAGGACAAGGACGCCAAGAAGGACGAGCCGATCAATGTCGCCGATCTGCCGGTCAACGACTACGAGCTGTATGAAGCGCTGACCTTGCTGAAGGGCCTGAGCATCACGCAGAACCGCTGAGCGGCTGCAACGAAAAACGCCGGCCAGTTCATTGACTGGCCGGCGATTTTTTATGGGTGCCGCTGATCGGAATCAGCGCAGCAGCCAGTGCCACAGACCGTAGCCGATCGCAGCGACCATCAGCGCGCCACCCACCCGCAACCACAGCGGCGCCCGGCGACGTACGCCGATCGGCGCGAGCATCGGCGCGTATTCCTTGTGCAGCAGTGCGAAGTTGCGACGGTGCGACTTGAACACCGCATCGAAGGCATCGCCGATGCCGGGAATCAGACCGCCGGCGAAATCGATCGCGACATTGCGGCCCATCCGCATCAGCACGCCGCGCGGCACGCCGATGCGGGCGGCGCGGGTGATGGTCACCACTGATACGCCCGCTGCCAGCACGTCGCCGGCAAATGGAATCAGACCGGCGATCGCATCGAGCCCGAAATGGAAACGGGTGCCGGGCACGGTCAGGCAGTCGTCGAGCCACCACGCGGCCTTGTCGCAGTAGGCGACCAGTTCGCGCACCTGCTCCGGCGATGGACCTTCGGCAAGACGCTTCGTTGTCTGGGCCTTCATCGTGCGGGCCATCTCAGCGGAACGCCCGCACCCAGCCCCAGAGGCCGACGCCAGCGAACAGCAGGCTGGCGGTGATCACCGCGGTCGACGGTGTGGCTGCGTTCAACGAGGCCAGCCCATACAGCGCCACGCCGGCGACCCAGGCAGTGCCGCCGATCGCGGCGTGCAGGCTTTTCCGGGTCGAGGCCCGCAGCTCGCTGCGCAGCGCTTCGACGCCCGAGGCATCGAGCGTGTGGCTGGGCAGCGCACCGCCCTTGGCGAGGAACTTCATCGCGTTCTGCGCCAGTTCCGGCAGCGCTTCGGCCAGCTGCGGCCCTTCCTTGCGCAGCCGCGCGAAGGTGGCGGCCGGATTGATCCGGTTCCACATCCACTGCTCCATGATCGGCTTCGCGGTCTTCCACAGATCAAGTTCGGGATAGAGCTGGCGGCCAAGGCCTTCGGTGGTCAGCAAGGTCTTCTGCAGCAGGACCAGCTGCGGCTGCACCTGATAGTTGAAGCGTCGCGCGATCTCGAACAGGCGCAGGAGGAACACGCCAAACGAAATGTCCTTGATCGGCTTGCCGAAGATCGGCTCGGAGACCGTGCGGATCGCGCTTTCGAAATCTTCGGCACGGACATCCGCCGGAATCCAGCCGGACTCCAGATGCAGCTCGGCGATGCGCCGATAGTCG
>NZ_CAISIQ010000369.1 GCF_903885465.1 uncultured Nevskia sp. | reverse complement strand
CTGCTCCGGCATCTATCGCAAGGGCATGACGCTGCACTCCGTGCGTCTTGGCGGCCCGGTGCGCGTGAACTCCGCGCTCACCTTCATGGCCTCGGATCGCGAAGCGGTCGAAGAAGCCTATCCGGGCGACATCATCGGCCTGCACAACCACGGCACCATCGCGATCGGCGACTCGTTCTCCGAAGGCGAGGCGCTGAACTTCACCGGCATCCCGAACTTCGCACCGGATCTGTTCCGTCGCGTGGTGCTCAAGGACCCGCTGAAGTCCAAGCAGCTCAACAAGGGCCTCGACCAGCTCTGCGAGGAAGGTGCCACGCAGGTCTACCGCCCGATCACGAACAACGACGTGATCCTCGGTGCCGTCGGCGTGCTGCAGTTCGAAGTGGTGCAGTACCGCCTGCGCGACGAGTACAGCGTCGAGTCGATCTTCGAAGCCGCCACGGTCTCCACCGCGCGCTGGGTGTCCTGCGACGACCCGAAGAAGCTCAAGGAATTCCGCGACAAGAACGAAGCCCGCCTCGCCGTCGACCACGCCGGCTATCTCGTCTACCTCGCGAGCAGCAACGTCAACCTGCAGATGACCAAGGAACGGTTTCCGGATATCCGGTTTCTGGATACCCGCGAGCAGGGCGCCGCCGTCGAGCGCTGAAGCTGCTGTTGCGCAGAGACGCTCTAAAAAACACTCGTCATTCCCGCGCAAGCGGGAATCCAGTTCTCGGTTGTCAGCGGTGCGCTAAGGCCAAAACTGGATGCCCGCCTTCGCGGGCATGACGAGCTTTGGGGTGCTCAATCAATCGCCGCCGGCCATGCTCTGAAACACACCGTCACGCCGCACCCATGCGTGGAACAGCGCGGCGGCCAGATGCAGCAGCACGGTGGCGAACAGCAGGAAGGCCAGCCAGGTGTGGGCGCAGCGGAGCACGGCGTAGAGCGCCGGATCGTGCGGGACGATTGCCGGCAAGTGCACCGCGCCGAACATCGGAATCGGATAGCCGCCGGCTGACAGCATCGACCAGCCCACCAGCGGCATCGCGAACATCAGCGCGTAGAGCAGCAGATGGGACAGCTTCGCGGCGATCGACTGCAGCGTCGGCAGATCGGCCGGCAAGGGCGGCGGTGGCGACAGCAGGCGGTTGATCAGCCGCACGATCACCAGCAGCAGGATCGCGATGCCGACCGGCCGATGCAGATCGACCAGCCACGGCCGCTGGGTGACCGAAGCGACCATGCCGACACCGACGAACAGCATGGTCAGGATCATGGCCGACATCAGCCAGTGCAGCAGGCGCGCCGGCAGATTGAAGTGCTTGGACGGGCTCATGGCTTGCCTCCGGTCGAACTACCCGCTTGGCCGGTCGCATCCGGCGCCTTGCCGGTACCGATCTCGTGTTCGCGACGGTTGAACGACACCGAATAGATCGCCGAGCGCGCGGCAAGGATCGGATCGTCCGAGCCTTCGATGCCGGTCGGCAGCACCAGCGGATCGAAGTTGATATCGCGGCAGGCGCCGTTGATCTGCGGCTCGGTGCGGTCGACGATCAGGGTACCGACGACGATCTGCTGCCGGTCTTCCGGCCATGCCTTGGTCGGATCGGCGATTGGATCGGAAGCCGCGGCGACGGTCACCACCAGATCCCAGCGCAACGGGCCCGCGGCCAGCCGCGTGGCGAGATCGGCACTGAGGAAATTAGGGTCCGCCGCCTTGAGCTGCTCGGCATCCATGGCTTCGAACGGCGTCTGCGGTCGCATCGACCAGCGCACGTAGCGGCTGCCACCGGCAGCATCGACGAAACGGAACGCGTTGACGCCGTTGTAGGTGGTGCTCGCCAGGCTCGTCGACCACGGTGCGGTCTTCGCCCATTCGAAGAACGGTGCCGCTTCCGGGTGCGCCTTGCCGAATGCCGCCATCTTCGCCGGGTCCGGCTTGCCGGTCGCAGGGTCGGCTGTGGAGGCCACATTCAAATCGTAGAAGCCTTGCGCGGTAGCGACCATGAACACTGGAAAGCTGTTCATCGCCGTGCGCCATTCCTGACCGTCGTCGGCAATCAGTTGCAAGGACAGGCTGCGAACGCGACCGCCGCTGTCCGCCGCATGCGGCGAGCCGCCGCCGATCGACATCCGCCCGAGCACCGGCAGCTTGCCCGCTGCAAATACCCGCGCCTTCGACAAGGCCGCACCGGCGCCATTGCTCTCGAAAGTGCCCGCAATACACACGCCCTTGGCATGCGCGCGGCGATAACCCGCGCTGACCTCGCCATTGGCTTTCTCGATGACATCGACGAAGCGCGCCGGCGTCAGCTTCGAGGGCGTCAACCAGCCGCCGACCCAGGCGAAGGCCAGCGCCATTGCGGCGATGATCGCGGCGATGGCGGCCAGTGCCGGCAATGGATTGCGGCGCGGCTTGCCGGCCTCGGGGGGAGTTGCGGGGTCTGGCATGGTCGGCTCTGGCGAATGGCTGTCTGGCTATCGTGCTTGCCCAAGGCAGCAAGCAATGTTCCACCGCAGTGTGCACTGTGCCGACCATTGGCGATGGCTTCTGTCTGCTGCCGTACCGATCAAGGCCCGGCAGCAGACAGGCTCAGCCGCGAGCCGCGCAACAAGCCGTGACCGATATCGCTGGGCCTGGACGCGGAGGGTAGCGATCGTGATGGCGCACCCACTCCATCTTGTAGGGCACCTCGCGTTCGTCGCGGCCCTTGGGCACGAGGTCCAGCAGCGCATAGGTGCCCATCATCACTTCGACGCCACGGCCGTAGGTCGAGTAGGTGCGGAAGACATCGCCGGCATCGTCCTTGTAGAAGACGCTGACGCCCGGCGCTTCCTCGCCCTGGAAGGACTGCGTATCGAAGTTATAGACGGGCTGGCCTCCGGCCTTGTCTTCCGGCGTGAAGCTGACTCTGAAGTCGTAGTTGAAGTCGTTGGCATGCGCGGAGACCCACGGGAACTGCCAACCCATGCGCTCGCGGAAGCGCTGAATCTCCACCAGCGGTGCACGCGAGACGGCCAGCAGGGTGACATCGCGATTGGCCAGATGCGGGTTCATGCCGTCGCTGTGATCGGCCATGAACGAGCAGCTCGGGCAACCCTGTGGCCAGCCCGGACCCAGCATGAAGTGCTGCACCAGCAACTGGCTACGGCCATCGAACAGCTCGGCCAGCGTGCGCGGTCCGTCCTGGGTATCGAAGACGTAGGGCTTGTCGACACGCAGCCACGGCAGCGCGCGGCGCTGGCGGGCGACCTGGTCACTCAGCCGGCTCAGTTCCTTTTCGGCGTCGAGCAGTTCCAGCCGTTCTGCCAGCCAGGTTTCGCGGCTGGCGGTCCTGTGCGCGATCATGACAAGGCTCCTTTCGGACGACGCACGGCGCGCACCTTGCCGCTCGGGCCGCCACCGCAATAGAAAAGCCCGGCGCCGTCGGACTCCATACCGCTGACGCCAACACCCGGCGGCATTTCCAGCCGCTCGAGCACGGCGCCGCTTTCCGGGTTGATGCGGCGGATGTCGCTGGCGTCGCCTTCCCAAGTGCCGTGCCAGAGCTCGCCGTCGACCCAGGTCACGCCGGTGACGAAGCGGTTCGATTCGATGGTGCGCAGCACTGCACCGGTCTCAGGATCGATCTGGTGGATCTTGCGCTCGCGGTACTGGCCCACCCACAGGCTGCCCTCGGCCCAGGCCATGCCCGAGTCGGCACCGTGGCCGGGTGCGGGGATCGACGCGACGATGTCGCCGGTGGCGGGATCGATCTTGTCGATCCGTGCTTCAGCGATCTGGTACAGATGCTTGCCGTCGAAGGCGGTGCCTGCATCGCCGCTGCGATCGAGCGTGCGGGCGATCTGGCCGCTCTCCGGATCGAACGCCAGCAGCTTCGAGCCGGTGGCGGCCCAGACGCGCTCGCCGTCGTGGCTGACGCCGTGAATGGCGCTAGCGCCGGCAAACGGGCCGTACTCACGGACGATCTCCGCCGGCCGTACCCGCGCTGGGTTGATCGGTTCTGCTTTGCTCATGGTCTTGCTCCTGATTGATGCGCTGCTGAGCAGCGCGGCAAGGTCAATCTAGGCTAGCGTCAGCGCAGCAGGGAGTAACAAGTTCGTCGTGAATCCCGTCAGCGGCGGCGATAGCCAGCGCTGCGCCCGCGCCAGGCCGATCGAGCGCACACGCCCTTCGGCCTCGAGCTCGACGAGTGCCCGCTGCACCGTGCGCTGACTGTCGCCGAGTGCCAGCGCGAGTGCCGAGGTCGACCAGGCCATGCCATCGGCCAGCAGCGCCAGCAACGAGGCCTGATCGCCTTCGATCGGCGGCAGCAGGACGACAACGGCGTGATCGCCCAGCGGCTTGAGCGCGAAGCCCCGCGCACTGGCCTCGATACGCGCCAGCGGCGCCGCGAGCGCGCGCAGACGGCCGATCTCGACCCGCAGCCGCGCCCTGTGGGTTTCGTCGAGATGCCGGGTATTGAAGGCGCATGTGATCAGCAGATTGCGATCGACATCGCCGGGCCAGGCTTCTGCCAGCGCGCGTGCCAATGCGAACAGCAGCGGCCGCCGCGCCAGCGGAAGCCAGGTGCTGCCGGCACGCAAACCGCGGCGGCAGCCGTCGATCACCAGCGCGCCGGAAGCAAGCAGCGCTTCCACTTCATCGAGCCGCAGCAGCTGCTCCTGACCGGCCTGGATCGACCGGGCAGCGGGACGATCGAGCGCTGCACGCGCCTCGGCCACTTCGGCCCGCAGCGACGGCACTTGCGCACGCTCGGCAGCCTCCCGTGCACGAGCAAACGCAGCTCGCGCCACCGCGGTGTGCAGCAAGCGCAGCGCCACTTCGGCCGCAGCCAGTTCGGCCACCGCCAGCAGCGACGGCGGTGCGCCTTGCGTATCGAGGCTGGCCAGCGCGGCGGCGGCCTCGTCGATACGACCCAGCAGCAGCAGACGACGCACCGCGATCAGGCGCGCGTGCAAGGCATTGGCGCGATCGGCGCGTGCCTCCAGCGTCACCGCGGCAGCGGCCAGCGTGCGCGGCGAGCCGCGAAGATCGCGCATCGCCAGGGCCACCTCGGCTTCGGCGACGACGCAACGGGCGCGGGCCCGCTCTTCGTGCGCGCCAAAGCCGCGTGCAGCACGGCGCAGCAACTCGCGAGCGCGCGTATGTTCGCCGAGCTGGGCCATGGCGATGCCACGCAGGGCAAGCGCCGGCGGGTCTTCACGAAGGGCGACGCGCTTCAGTGCGCCGAGCGGGTCGCCAGTGACCAGAGCACGCGCCGCAGCGGCGATCAGGGAGTCCATGGCGACAGGCTACCTCGACTTTCAACGGCGGCAATGCACGCAAAAAGCCGAGCGGGCTCTATTCTGGTGTCAGCTTTGGAGAAGCGAAATGACACTCAAGCTCTACGCACACCCATTCTCTTCGTACTGCCAGAAGGTGCTGGTGGCGCTGTACGAGAACGACACCGTGTTCGAGTTGCGCATGCTCGGCAACCCGGAGGTGGATGCCGAACTGGCGGCGCTGTGGCCGCTGAAGCGGTTTCCGGTACTGGTCGATGGTGGCCGCACGGTGCTGGAGGCCAGCATCATCATCGAGCATCTGGATCTGCATCATCCCGGCTCGCTGCGCTTGCTTCCCGATGATCCGAAGGCGGCGCTGGAAGTGCGGCTGATGGATCGCTTCTTCGACAACTATGTACAGACGCCGCTGCAGAAGGTGGTGTTCGACAGCATCCGGGCGCCGGAGAATCGCGACCGCCAAGGGGTTGAAGATGCGCAGGTGATGCTCGGCCTCAGCTATGGCTGGCTCGACGGCGTGATGGCGAACCGCGAATGGGCGGCCGGCGAGGCCTTCACGCTCGCCGATTGCGCGGCGGCACCGGCGCTGTTCTATGCCGATTGGGTAAGGCCGATCGATGAGTCATTTACCCATCTGCGCGCTTATCGCAAGCGCTTGCTGGCGCGTCCTTCGATGGCGCGTGCCGTGGACGAGGCGAGGCCGTTCCGTGCGTACTTTCCGCTGGGCGCGCCGGATAGAGACTGAACGCGTGGAGCAGTGCTCAGCCGCTGATCGGAAACGTCTCCGGCAAAGCCTTCGAGGCTGGCAAGCGGACGTGCTCGCCATAGAGCGCCGAAGCTTCGTTGTCCTCCGGATTGATCTCGACCATCCGCGCGCCGTGTCGGCGTGCGCGTTCGGCGAAGCCGGCCGCCGGCCAGACCGCGCCTGAGGTGCCGATGCCGACGAACAGCTCGGCGTCGTCGACCAGCATCGCGGCATGCTCGAAAACGGCTTCGTTCACGGCGTCTTCGAACCAGGTGATGTCGGGCCGCAGCCATGGCACACGGCCCGCCGAGCGATCCGGTGGGCAGTCCGGACATTGGCGATGGGCGAACGTACCCACCGCCAGATCCTCGCGAACGCCATGCACCGGGCAGCGCAGCCGCCACAGGCTGCCGTGCAGTTCGGCGGCGACGGCAACACCGGCGCGTTGCAGCAGGCCATCGATGTTCTGGGTGATGACCTGGATGCCCGGATGCTCGGCCTGCATCGCGCGGATGTGGGCGTGGCCGGCATGTGGCGCGCAGCTCAGCACCTGGGTGCGACGCAGTTCGTGGAAGTCCAGCACCTGGACCGGATCGCGCTCGAAGGCGCGCTGGCAGGCGTAGTCCTGATAGTTGTACTCCCGCCAGATGCCGCCGGCACCGCGATAGGTCGGCACACCGGATTCCGCCGACAGGCCAGCGCCGGTGAACAGCACGATGTTGCGGAAATCTCGCCAGTGGCTGAGTGCGGTAGCGAACATCGGAGTCTGTGAGGGTGTCTTAGGTAAACGGAGTTCGGCCGGATTCTGGGTAAAAGCTTGCACCACACCGAAGTGCCGACACCGAACCATCTGCGTCGCGGCCGGTCCGAAAGGGTGGTCGACAGGTCAGTTCTCGTTCAGCTTGCGATGCTAACCTGCGGAAACATTGCAACCTGTTGAGGGAGACCCCGATGTACAAGAAATCATTGCTGGTGCTGGCGCTTGCCATCCTGACCGCTTGCGGCCCTGCTCCGCAGCCGCCGGCCGATCCCGCTGCTGCGCCGACTGAAGCGGCCGCTACCACGCCGTCTGCCGCCCCGGCCAAGATTGAAGACGAGCCCGCGCCGGCTCCGAAGCCCAAGCCCAAGCCGCGTCCGGCTCCGTCACCAGTGGCCGAAGCGCCAGCGCCGGCTCCGCCGCCGGTTTGCGGTGATTGCGGCGTGATCTCGAACGTCGCCGATGAACGCGTCAGAGGCGAAGCCTCGGCACTCGGCACCCTCGGCGGCGCTGCTGCCGGTGGTGTGGCCGGTTCCCAGTTCGGCAAGAAGTCCGGCAAGATTCTGGCGACCATCGGCGGTGCGGTGATCGGCGGTTTCGCCGGCCGTGAAGTGGAGAAGTCGGTCAAGGCCGAGTGGGTTCACCACGTCACGGTGTCGATGGACGCTGGCGGCACCCGTACGGTGACGCTGCCGCGCATGGATGGTCTGGCCGTGGGCTCGAAGGTTCGCGTGGTCGGCAACGATCTGGTTCCGAACTAAGCGGCAGCCGCGGTAAACAGGGTCTGAGCCGTCCCGGCAACGAGGCGGCTCAGACCCTTATTTTTGCCCAGCGTTTCTGCTTCCAGAGCCAGGCGAAGATGCCGGTCTGGAAGGCGCGGTAGCCGGTCATCAGGATCCAGATTCCCGACAGACTGCTGCCGAGCAGGCTCACCGCGGCATAGGCGCCGGGCAGGAAGAAGCCCCATTGCAGGCCGACGGCGACCAGCGCTACTGCGCCGCTGGCGCCGACGCCAAGCAGGGCATTCATCAGGATGAAGCCGAGGCCATCAAGCGTGACGGCCAGGCCGATCAGGCGCAGCGGCAGCCGGCCGACATCGACCAGCACATCGGCGGTGGCCGGATCGCTGAAGAACACGCGCAGCACGGCGTCGGTCGCGAACAGCATCGGCACCGCAAGTGCCGCGAACACCCACCAGGTTGCCCGGAACACATCCCAGGCCCAGGCGTAGGCGTCGTCGACATCACCACGGCCCAGCGCGGAGCCGGTCAAGGCGGCAGCTGCGAGCCCGAAGGCGATACCCGGCAGCACGGACGCCAGGGTGATGTTGATCAGCACATTGGTGACCGCCAGTTCCGCCGTGCCGATCTGGCCGATGATCCACAGCAGCACCGAAAAGCCGCCCGCGAACAGCAGGTTCTGCACGCAGGACGGCAGGCCGATGCGCAGCAGATCGCCGAGTTGCGTCATCGATGGCAGACGGCGCATGAAGCCGGCCGGCCGTGCTTCGCGCCAGGCCAGCAAAAGGTAGGCGCCGGCGCCAGCGAAGGTGCTGATCAGGTTCGCCAGCCCGGCGCCGCGGGTGCCCATTTCCGGCAGGCCCAGCTTGCCGAAGATCAGCAGCCAGTCGAGCAGGATGTTCAGCGCACTCATGCCACCCAGCACGTAGAGATAAAGCCGCGCGCGGCGGATCGCACTCCAGTAACCGCGAAACGAGAAGTTGATGCCGACAGCGACGATCGCCGCCAGCCGGAACTGCAGATAGACCGTGCCTTCGGCGCCGACCGCCGGGTCTGCGTAGAGCGTCGAGAACAGCCAGGGCGCAGCGACGATCAGCACCAGCGACAGCGGCAGGCCGATGGCGATCGACAGCAGCAGTCCGCCATTCAGCGACAGCGCGGTTTCGTCGAGCCGGCCTTCGCCGTAGCGCCGTGCGGCCATCGCCTGAACGGCGGACGACAGGCCGGTGATTGCCGAGAACGCAGTGAAATGCAGGAAGCTGGCGGCGCCGACACCCGCCAGTGCATTGGCACCGAGATGGCCGACCATTGCCAGATCGACCAGATTCAGCAGCACCTGCGACAGCATCGCGCCAAGGATCGGCAGCGCCAGCGACCACACTTCACGGAAACGCTGGGCAGGCACGG
>NZ_CAISIQ010000368.1 GCF_903885465.1 uncultured Nevskia sp. | reverse complement strand
TGGTGCGGCTGGCGCGGGAAACCACCTCGACGCTCGAGCAGGGCCGACGCGAGATCGAACTGCTGCGCTCGCTCGACTCGGGCAAGGTGATCATCGGTTCCGATCCCTGGATGGCCGACATCATCGTCGCACCCGCCCTGTCGAAACTGCTGCGCAAGCACTCGAAGCTGCGCTTCCGTCTGCGCACCCAGGGCTGGGACGAATTGCAGGGCGAACTGCTGGCGCGGAAGGTCGACGTCTACGTGGGCTCGCCGTTCGATGCGCTCGATCCCGGCATCCAGGCGACAACTTACGAGCTGTCATCCCCGGCGATCCTGTGCCGGCGCGGTCACCCGCTGACGCTGATGCCGGAGATCCGCATCAGGGACGTGTTGCCTTATCCCTTGCTGGTGCCCAAGTTGCCGCGCTGGTATCTATCCTGGCTTGCCGAGCAATACAGCGGCGTCGCCGATTCCGAGGAACTCCACGATCTGTTCCTGCAGACCGAGGATTTCACCGTCATCCGCCACATCGTCCACGAAACCGACGCGGTCACGGCCGGCGTGATCCGGGCCTTTCCGGCCGAGTTGTCGCCGTCGGAATTCGTCATGCTCGACATCGCAGACCTCGCCCATGTGCGGGCGCCGGTGGTGGTCGCGACACTTGCCGAGCGGCCGATTCCAGCCGCTGCGGCCGCCTTCATCAGCCAGGTCGTGGAGGAGATCGACCAGCTGCGGAATGCCTTGCAGCAAGTCCGCGCCGGTCGCGCCGCAACAGCTCCAGCGCTTACAGGATGAACCGGCTCAAATCCTCGTTGCCGGCCAGCTTCTCGAGCTTCGAATCGACATAGGCGGCATCGACGGACAAGGTGGTGCCGGCGCGGTCGGAGGCCTCGTAGGCCGCTTCCTCCATCAAGCGTTCGAGCACCGTATGCAGACGACGCGCGCCGATGTTCTCGGTGCGTTCGTTGACCTGCCAGGCGTACTCGGCGAGCCGGCGCAGACCTTCCGGCGTGAATTCCAGAGTCACGCCTTCGGTGGCGAGCAGGGCCTTGTACTGATCGGTCAGCGAATGCGTGGGCTCACTGAGAATCCGCACGAAGTCCTCGGTCTTCAGCGCATCGAGTTCGACCCGGATCGGCAGGCGGCCCTGCAGCTCCGGGATCATGTCGCTGGGTTTGGACATGTGGAACGCGCCGCTGGCGATGAACAGGATGTGATCAGTTTTGATCGCCCCGTGCTTGGTCGACACCGTGCTGCCTTCGACCAGCGGCAGCAGATCGCGCTGCACGCCTTCGCGCGAGACATCTGCGCCGCCGTACTCGCCGCGCTTGCAGACCTTGTCGATCTCGTCGATGAAGACGATGCCGTTGTCCTCGGCGTTCTTCAGCGCTTCGACGCGGATCGCTTCCTCGTCGACCAGCTTGCCGCCTTCTTCCTCAATCAGCAGCTTCATCGCTTCTCTGATCTTCAGCTTGCGGGTCTTCTGCTGGCCGGCGCCGAGGTTCTTGAACATCGCCTGCAGCTGGTTGCTCATGTCCTCCATGCCCGGCGGACCCATGACCTGCATCGGCGGCGGCGCCACGGCGAGCTTCAGCTCGATCTCGGTGTCATCGAGCTTGCCTTCGCGCAGCTTCTTGCGAAACACCTGACGCGCCGCGCCGTTCTCGTTTTCGCGATGGGTGCTGGCTTCGCCGAAGTTGCTTGGCGGTGGCAGCAGGGCATCGAGCACGCGCTCTTCGGCCGCGTCATGCGCCTTGGCCTGAACACGGACGATCGCCTGATCGCGGGTCAGCTTGACGGCGACATCGGCTAGCTCGCGGATGATCGAATCGACATCGCGGCCGACATAGCCCACCTCGGTGAACTTGGTCGCTTCCACCTTCACGAACGGCGCGTTGGCGAGCTTCGCCAGACGACGCGCGATCTCGGTCTTGCCGACGCCGGTCGGGCCGATCATCAGGATGTTCTTCGGCGTGATCTCGCCGCGGATCGCTTCCGGCGTCTGCTGCCGGCGCCAGCGATTGCGCAAGGCGATCGCCACCGCTTTCTTGGCGGCGGACTGGCCGACGATGTGGCGATCGAGTTCGGTGACGATCTCGCGCGGCGTCATCGCGGCTGCGCCGCTTAAGGAGGATTTCAAGACTTCGGGGGGAATTGCGTCATTCATTTCGTTTCTCGACTAGCACTCTCGTCGCGGAGAGCGGCAGTTTCAGCCGATCGTTTCGATCGTCAGATTGTGGTTCGTGTAGATGCAGATGTCGGCCGCGATATGCAGCGAACGTTCGGCGATCTCGCGTGCCGACAGATCAGTCGAGCCGACCAGCGCGCGGGCAGCCGCGGTCGCGAACGAGCCGCCGGAGCCGATCGCCATCACGCCGTGGGCTTCCGGTTCCATGACGTCGCCATTGCCGGAAATCATCAGGGTGGTATCGGCGTCGGCGACCAGCAGCAGCGCTTCGAGGCGGCGCAGGTAGCGATCGGAACGCCAGTCCTTGGCCATTTCGACGGCGGCGCGGGTCAGGTGGCCGGAGTGCTTTTCGAGCTTGCCTTCGAAGCGTTCGAACAGGGTGAAGGCATCGGCGGTGCCGCCGGCGAAACCGGCGATGACCTTGTCGTTGTAGAGCCGGCGCACCTTGCGCGCATTGCCCTTGACCATGGTGTTGCCCATCGACACCTGACCGTCGCCACAGACGCAAACCTGCGTTCCGCGGCGTACGGCGAGGATGGTCGTGCCATCAAACTGTTCCAAGGTTCTTCTCCATCGAGCCCGCTGGCGCGAGCGTTTGCGATGGACAAGTGATTGGGGGCCGGGGGCGACGATTCAAGCGTGTGAAGCAGTGGCCCGTGCTGGCTTGCCAGAGACTCAGACGCGATGTCGGCCGGGCCATGCCCGACATGGACCCCCGCCAGCTAGCTGCAGCGCCGTCGGGCGTGGCCCGACCTACAAAATGACGCTGCGCTAGTCGTCGATGCCCAGTTCCTTGATCTTGCGGGTCAACGTATTACGGCCCCAGCCTAGGCGCCTGGCCGCTTCCTGCCGCTGGCCCTTGCAGGCCACCAGCGCGACTTCGATCAGGGTGCGCTCGAACAATGGCGCGGCGTGGCCCAGCAGATCTTCATCGCCGTTGGCGAAGCGACCCTCGGCCCATACACGCAGGGCTTCGTGCCAATCACCGGAGACGGCTGGCGCGCTGACCGGCGCGGCCGAGTGGCTGATCGGTGCCGGTGCTGCCGGCATCACGGCCGGGACCATCGCCACGGCAACGCTCGGCACCGGGGAGGCGACGGCGGTGCCGATTTCGCCGCTCGGGCGTCCGCGCAGTTCCGGCGGCAGATCTTCCAGATGCACGTCCTGGCCGGGCGCCATCACGGTCAGCCAGCGGCAGGTGTTTTCCAGCTGGCGGACGTTGCCGTGCCAGTCATAAGCCTTCAGCACCGCCAGCACTTCAGGCAGCAGTCGCTTCGGCTCGGTCTTCAGTTCGCGCGCGGCGGCATCGAGGAAGTGGCGCAGCAGCAGCGGGATGTCCTGGCTGCGCTCGCGCAGCGGCGGAATGCGGATGCGGATGACGTTCAGGCGGTGATAGAGATCCTCGCGGAAGCGGCCTTCGGCCACTGCGCGATCGAGGTCCTGATGCGTCGCGGCGATGATGCGCACGTCGACACTGATCGGCGAGATGCCGCCGACGCGGTAGAACAGACCATCCTGCAGCACGCGCAGCAGTCGGGTCTGCAGATCGGCCGGCATGTCGCCGATTTCATCGAGGAACAGCGAACCGCCGTCGGCCTGCTCAAAGCGGCCCTTGCGCTGCATCGCGGCACCGGTGAACGAGCCGCGCTCGTGACCGAAGAATTCCGATTCCAGCAGATCTTTCGGGATCGCCGCCGTGTTGATCGCCAGGAACGGCTTGCTGGCGCGCGGCGAATTGACGTGCAGCGCGCGGGCGATCAGCTCCTTGCCGGTGCCGGATTCGCCGGTGATCAGCACGGTGATCTGCGACTGGCTCAGGCGGCCGATGGCACGAAACACGTCCTGCATCGCCGGCGCTTCACCGATGATCGCGGCGCGCGGTTCCAGGGGCTTCAGTTCCGGGGTGACGACGACGCGCTTCTGCGCGGCGCGGCGAACCAGGCTGGCCACCGAATCGACATCGAAAGGCTTCGGCAGATATTCGAAGGCGCCGCCCTTGAACGAGGACACGGCGGCGTCGAGATCGGAATGCGCGGTGACGATGATCACCGGCAGCTCGGGCTTGGCCGCGCGCACGCGCTCCATCAGCTCCAGACCGTCGAGGCCGGGCATGCGGATGTCGGTGATCATCACGTCGGGCATGTTGTCCGGCGTGGCTTCGGCGAGGGCGTCGAGCAATTCCGCGGCGCCCGGGAAGCTTTCCACACCCATGCCTTCGCGGGTCAGCGACTTTTCCAGCACCCAGCGGATCGATTCATCGTCGTCGACGATCCAGACCCGGATCGGAACGCCGTCCTGCAGCTTCATCACATTCATGTGGCCCATGCTTCGGGTGTTACCGCAGGCTCATTCCGCCGCCGCGCCGACGCCAGCGCGATCAAGCAGGTTGCTCCAGCGGCAAGAAGATCGAGAACACGGTGGTGCCTGGACGCGACTGGCATTCGATAAGCCCACCGTGGGTATTGATCAGATACTGAGCAATCGGCAGGCCAAGACCGGTCCCTTCTGCGCGTGTTGTCACCATCGGGTAAAAAATTTTCTCGATCATCGTCGGCGCGACACCGGAACCGTTGTCCTCGATGTCGATCTGCACCGCCAGGCGGTGACGGACGCCGGCGATCGTGAACTGCCGGCGCATGCGGGTTCGCAGAGTGATCTGCGGGCTGCTGGGCTGCGCCTCGCCGGATAGTGCCTGCATCGCGTTGCGGGCGATGTTCAGCGAGGCCTGGATCAGTTGCTCGCGATCGGCGCGGATTTCCGGGATCGAAGGATCGTAGTCGCGCATCACGTTGAAGCTGCCGCTGCCTTCGGCCTCGATCAACTGGCGCACGTGTTCCAGCACTTCGTGGACGTTGACCATTTCCTTCTGCGGCAGCCGGTTCGGGCCGAGCAGGCGGTTGACCAGGTTCTGCAGCCGATCGGCCTCGCGGATGATCACCCGCGTGTATTCGAGATGTTCGGAATCCGGGAATTCGCGTTCCAGCAACTGCGCCGCGCCGCGAATGCCGCCGAGCGGATTCTTGATCTCGTGCGCCAGGCCGCGAATCAGCTCGCGGCTGGCGCGATGCTGGGCGAGCAATTGTTCGTCACGCGAGATGCGCAGGTGGCGATCGAGCGGCAGCAGTTCCAGCACCAGGCCGGGGCCGCTGAACTGGGCAGGGGTGACGGTCAGGTCG
>NZ_CAISIQ010000367.1 GCF_903885465.1 uncultured Nevskia sp. | reverse complement strand
GTCACCGTCCGGCAAGGGCAAGAGCTACACGATTGCGCCGGGTGATACGCCGCTCGATCCGACGTTCAAGGACACCCGTATCGCCGGCAATCTCGGCTATCGCTTCCCGTTGACCGATGTCAGCAAGCTGCAGGTCGGCTTGAACGGCTCGAAGGAGTACGACTTTCTGTCGGCCGGTGCCAACGCGCTGTATGCCTATGATCTGAACGAGCACAACACGACCTTGAGCGCCGGTCTGGGCTTCGAGTTCGATCGTCTCAATCCAGTCGGCGGCGCGCCGAACCCGCTGACGCGCCGAGTCAACGTGCCGATCGGCGATGCCAACGACGGCGAAGGTCTGTCCGGGCCGTCGAAATCGAAGAACGTCAAGGATGTGTTGGTCGGCATCACCCAGGTCATCGATCCTTCCAGTCTCGTGCAGTTCAACTACTCGCTGAGCCTGTCGAATGGCTACGAAACCGATCCGTACAAGTTCCTGTCGGTGGTCGATGAAACGGCGCAGCCGCTGTACTACGTCTACGAGAAGCGGCCGGGCTCGCGAACGCGGCATGCCTTCTATGCCGAGTACAAGCGCTCTCTGTTCGGGCGCGATTCGATCGATCTGTCGTATCGCTTTTTCACCGACAGCTGGGGCATTCGCTCGCATACTGCAGACGTGGCCTATCGCTGGAACATCTCGCCGCGTTCCTACCTGGAACCGAGTGCGCGCTACTACAAGCAGTCGGCCGCCGATTTCTACAAACCGGCCTTGTTTTCCGGGGAGGACACGACCATCGACTACGCGAGCGCCGATCCTCGGCTCGGTGATTTCAGCGCCGTCACCGGCGGTCTGAAGTATGGTCACCTGCTGGGCAACAACCAGGAATTTTCCGTGCGCCTGCAGGCCTACAAGCAATTCGCGACGACGACCCACGTGCCTGGCCAGGCGGCCGACGCGCTTTCGGCCTTCGATCTGTCGCCGAACCTGTCTGCCGTGATGCTCAGCATCGGCTACCGGTTCAACTGGTAGGCGCTTGTCCGGCCAGCGTAACGCTGCCCGCAGCGTCCGAGTCGAAGCCACGGCCAGCGGTGCGCTGGCCGGACGCTTCGAGGCGATGGCCTCGCCTTGCGAGGTGCTTGTCGACGGTGCTGATGCCGCGCTCCTGCTGCGCCTGACGGAGCAGGTTGCCGAAGAGGTCTGGCGGATCGAGCGTCACTGGAGCCGCTACCTGCCGGGCAATGTCGTCGACCGCATCAACCGCGCGGATGGCAAGCCGGTGGAGGTCGATGAGGAAACCGGACGCTTCCTCGACTATGCCGCCCAGCTCTGGGCGATCAGCGACGGTCTGTTCGATATCACTTCGGGCGTGCTGCGCCAGGCCTTTCGATTCGATGGCTCGGACCGTCTACCGAGTGATGAGGCCGTGCAGGCACTGCTGCCGCTGGTGGGTTGGGACAAGCTGCAATGGCAATCACCGATGCTGCAGCTGCTGCCGGGCATGCAGATCGACTTCGGCGGCATCGGCAAGGAATACGCAGTCGATCGCGCTTGTGCAATCGCGGCCGCGGCGAGCAACTTGCCGGTGCTGGTCAACTGCGGGGGCGATCTTGCTTCCAGTGCACCGCGCCCGGACGGGAAGCCGTGGCTGGTCGGCATCGATGTGCAAGGCATGGAGGTGGATGCGCCGGTGATCTCGCTGCATCGAGGTGGCATTGCCAGCAGTGGCGATGTTCACCGCTACCTGCTGAAAGACGGCGTGCGCTATCCGCACGTGCTGGATCCGCGAACGGGCTGGCCGGTAACCGGCGGGCCTCGTGTCGTCACGGTTGCCGCAGGTTCATGCACCGAAGCCGGCGTGCTGTCGACCCTGGCGTTGCTGCACGGCGCAAAGGCCGGACAGTTTCTGAATGAGTTCGCCGCGGAGGCGAAGGTGATCTGGTAACGGATCTGGTGACGCTTGTGCTGCAGTCCCTGCAACTGCGCCTGGGCGCGCAGTTGCAGGGATGTCAGCCTTTACTTCTTAAACTTTACTTCTTGGGAGCAGCAGCCTTCTTCGATGCCGGGGTCGGCGTCTTCTCGATCACCTTCACGGAGGCCGGCTTGTTCAGCACGGTGAACTCCACGCGACGGTTCTCGGTACGGCCTTCCTCAGTGGCGTTGTCGCCCACCGGGTTGGCTTCGCCGAAGCCCTTCGCAGTCAGCTGACCGCTCGGCACGCCCTGGCTGATCAGATAGACGCGGACCGCATCAGCACGGCGCTGCGACAGCTTCTGATTGTAGGCATCGGAACCGAGCGAATCGGTGTAACCACCGATCTGCACCGACAATGCGGACTGGGCGTTCAGGGCAGTGGCCACTTCATTGAGCGACAGCTTCGACGGATCGGTCAGACGATCCTTGTTGAACTCGAAGTTGATCGAACGCAGCGCCACGGTCTGTTCGATGATGCAGCCATCGCGGTCGACCTTGAAGCCCTTCGGAGTGCCTGGGCACTTGTCGAGGTTGTCCGGCACGCCGTCACCGTCGGTATCACGCACCGGAGGCGGCGGCGGGGGCGGCGGTGGGGGCGGCGGCGGAGCAGCCGCAGGCGGCGGAGGCGGCGGAGGCGGCGGTGCATCCGCGCCGAACGAGTAGCGAATGCCGAGCATCGCCGACTGCGCACGATAGCGGGATTCGACGTCCGGACCAGGTCCCAGGTCCAAGTTGCCCTTGGCGCTCTGGATCCAGCGGTAGTCGGCCGACATGGTGAGGTGCGGAGTCAGATCGAAGCTGATGCCGCCGCCGCCCTGGTAGGCGAACTGCACCGTGAAGTCGTTGGAGGCCGAGTAGCCGCGCAGACCGAAGCGCGTGGCACCGACACCGCCGCCGACGTACGGATGGACGACGCTGAAGAAGCCGCTGTCAGTACGGATGTCGTACCAGAGGTTGGCCATCGTCGAGTAGGCGTTCTCGAAGCCATCGGCCTGCACGCGCGCGAGGTTGCCGACACGAACGCTGTCGACATCGTTGCGGCGGTAGCTCAACTCGAGCTCCGGACGCAGGCCGAACGGGGTGGTGGTACCGAGCACGAGGCCACCGATCCAGCCGTTCTTCAGCGGATCGCCGAAGCGGACGTTGCTGTCGACGATCGGACCATAGAGGTTCTGATCTGCCTTCCAGTTGGCGCCACCCTCAATCCCGATGTAGCCGCCTTCGCCGGCATGCGCCGTGAAGGCGGTGCAGAGCGCAACGGTGGCGAACCCGGCAATTGCAGGGAGGGACTTCTTCTTTTGTTTCATCGACAACTCCTGTGTGGAACGGTGGCCAAAACCAATCGGCCTGTTTTTAGATGTCTACGCTTCGCCAGCCCTCTGGCTGTACGGGACTACCACAGGCACATGAGCACCTCGCGTGCCTGCGTCGGCGGTTTCGGAAAATTCAGGTGAATGCGGGAAGAAAGGGAAGGCCCCGAACGGCGCAGGGCCTTCTTGCGGCTGAGTTTCAGCCTGCCTTCAAGGCGCCGAAGTCACGCGCCAGATGGTGTTGCCGACGTCATCAGCCACCAGCAGTGCGCCGCGGCTGTCGAGCGCCACACCGACAGGCCGGCCCAGCGCCTTGTCGTCGGCGTCGATGAAACCATCGAGCACGTCGGTCGGTGTGCCAGAAGGCTTGCCGTTGGTAAACGGTACAAACAGCACCCGGTAGCCACTGCGTGGCTTGCGGTTCCAGGAACCATGCTGGCCGATGAACATGCCGCTGCCGAAGGCCGAGGCCACGCCGCTCTTGCCATTCGATGCTGCCAAGCCCAGCGAAGCCGTATGCGCGCCAAGCGCGTAATCCGGCGCTCGCGCCGTCGCCACCAGTTCCGGCTTCTGCGGTTTCACTCGCTCATC
The DNA here is from genome assembly GCF_903885465.1 of uncultured Nevskia sp. GTDB lineage: Bacteria > Pseudomonadota > Gammaproteobacteria > Nevskiales > Nevskiaceae > Nevskia. The sequence goes on along the minus strand of NZ_CAISIQ010000367.1, from coordinate 3,505 downwards.
AACGTGATTGCCGTAGTAGCTGTACGGCCAGCCGTAGAAACCGCCCTCGACGACCGAAGTCATGTAGTCCGGCACCAGATCGTTGCCGATCTCGTCACGCTCGTTGACCGCCGTCCACAGCGCACCGCTTTCCGGCTGCCAGGCCAGGCCGTTCGGATTGCGCAGGCCGGACGCGAAAACGCGGTAGACACCGCTGGCGATGTCGACTTCGAGGATCGCTGCACGCTCCTTTTCAGCATCGATACCGTTCTCGGCGACGTTGCTGTTCGAGCCCACCGTTACATAGAGCTTGGTGCCCTCGGCATTGGCGATCAGGTTCTTGGTCCAGTGATGGTTGATCGAGCCGGCTGGCAGCGGCGTGACGATCTTGCCGGTCGCACGCGCGATGGTCGTATCGCCGGTCTTGTACGGAAAGCTCAGCACCGCATCGGTATCGGCGACGAACAGCTTGTCACCGACCAGCGCCATGCCGAATGGCGAGTGCAGGCCGGTCAGCAGCGCACTTTTGGTTTCGGCCACGCCGTCACCATCGGTATCGCGCAGCAGGCTGATGCGGTCGGCGCTCGGCGTGCCAGCGCCAGCCTTGCCCATGACCTTTTCCATCACCCAGCCACGGATGCCGGTTGAATCGTCCGGGCGCTTCGGCGCGTTCGTCTCGGCGACCAGCACATCGCCATTCGGCAGCACCAGCAGCCAGCGCGGGTGATCGAGGCCGCTGGCGAAAGCGCTGACTTTCAGGCTCGGCGCGGCGCGCGGCGTGCGGCCCTCTGGCCAGCCTTTGGCGGTGGCGATGTTGACGGTCGGAACCAAGGTCGATACGGGTGCCGGCAAGTCTGGATTGGCGCCATAGCCGGCCGATACCGCTTGCCGGCTGTCGGCACCGCAGGCGGCCAGCAAGATCGTCATCAGGCCCAGGGTGATGAGACCGGTTTGACGAGAAGATGGAAACAGATGCGACTGAGGACGCTGGGTCATGAGTGATGCCGGTTCCCGGAGTTTTGAAGAGGGGATGTGTCGATGCGCCCAAGAATGCGCTCGGCAGACCTTTGCCGAATAAGGAAGCACGGCAGAGAGACGCGATGGGCGAGGCTCGTAAGCGGGAGCAAGCTTCGCTCCCAGCGGTTTGAAGGCTGGCACTGCCGGGACGGCTTCATGCCGAGAATGTCCCGTCTGTGCACATATGTATTCTTTTCAATTTTCCGGTCAGTTTTACAAAGCCGGCAACGACTGGTCATGAGGTTAATATGCAAATTATTGCTTAAGCAAAATCACGCATATAGACTGCGTCTCTCATTCACTGACGAGGTTCTCCGCATGCCACTGCCGGCCCTGCTTCGCAACCACCTCCGGATTCCGGTCGTGGCGTCGCCGCTGTTCATCATCTCCAACCCGGATCTGGTGATCGCGCAGTGCAAGGCCGGCGTGGTCGGCTCGTTTCCGGCGCTCAATGCCCGGCCAGCGGAAGAGCTCGGCAAATGGCTGCAGCGGATCAGCGAAGAACTTGATCGCCACAATCAGGCGAATCCGGATCGTCCGGCGGCGCCGTATGCGGTCAACCAGATCGTCCACAAATCGAACAACCGCCTCGATCACGACATCGAGATGTGCGTGAAGTACAAGGTGCCGATCGTCATCACCTCGCTTGGCGCCCGCACCGATCTGAATGAGGCCATTCATTCCTACGGCGGCATCACCCTGCACGACATCATCAACAACAAGTTCGCCAAGAAGGCGATCGAGAAGGGCGCCGATGGTCTGATCGCCGTCGCCACTGGCGCCGGTGGCCATGCCGGTACCACGTCGCCGTTCGCGCTGATCCAGGAAATCCGCGAGTGGTTCGATGGCCCGCTGCTGCTCTCGGGTTCGATCGCAACCGGCAGTTCGGTGCTCGCCGCACTCGCGATGGGCGCTGATCTGGCCTACATCGGCTCGGCGTTCATCGCCACCAAGGAAGCCAATGCCGACGAGCGCTACAAGCAATGCATCGTCGACTGCGGTGCAGACGACATCGTCTATTCCAATCTGTTCACCGGCGTGCACGGCAACTACCTGCGGCCATCGATCATCAGCGCCGGCCTGGACCCGAACAAGCTGCCGGAATCCGATCCGAGCAAGATGGACTTCGGCTCCGGCGGCAACACCGACGCCAAGGCCTGGAAGACCATCTGGGGCTGCGGCCAAGGCATCGGCGCGGTGAAGTCGATCGATAGCGTCGGCGATCTCGTCGGCCGTTTGGAGCGCGAGTACGACGCGGCGCGTCAGCGTCTGCTGGCAGCCTGAGCATCTGAATCGTGGCGCTGTCCCACGCCATCCTGGTATCGCTGCTCGATCGCGCGCATTCGGGTTATGACCTCGCCAAGCGCTTCGATCAGACCGTCGGCTTCTTCTGGCCGGTCAGCCACCAGCAGATCTACCAGGAGCTGCACAAGCTGGCGCGGGCAGGGTGGGTGCGTGGCGAGACTGTCGAGCAGGCCGACCGGCCGAACCGGATCGTCTACCAGCTGACCGGCGAGGGTCGGCAGGCGCTCGATACCTGGCTGACCGAGCCGACCAGCCCACCGAGCTCCAAGGAAGAACTGCTGGTCAAGCTGTTCGCGCTCGAAGGTGCGAACAGCGAAACCCTGGTTCAGGAACTCGAACGACGCCGGGCGCTGCACATCGAGCGCCTGGCTCGCTACGAATCGATCATGGCCGAGCACTACCCGGACCCGACCGTGCTCAACGCCCGCAAGCGCGGTCGCTATCTCGGTCTGCGCATGGGCATCCTCACCGAACGCACCACCATCGCCTGGTGCGATGAAGCGATCGCCTGCGTCGGCACCGCCTGAAAGAAGCCTTACCAGTTCGCCGATACGTTCAGGCCGACCTGTCCCGGCCCGATCACCGGCGTCACCGAAACCTGCGCCGGCACATACGGTTTGACGATGAACTTCGAGATGCCCCAGGCCAGCGCGCAGCCGGCGACGACGTCGCGAACGTAGTGCTTGTCTTCGTTGACGCGGATGTAGGCCACCCAGGCCGAGATCGCATACGCCGGCGCCGCTTCCTGCCAGCCGTAACGCTCGCCGAGATAGGCCGCGCCGGAACAGGCGAACGAGGTATGACCGGACGGGAAGGACTTGGTGCCGCCATCGGGGCGCGTGCCCCAGTCTCCGTTCTTGAACGCTTCCTTGAGCCCCTGCGTCGCGGCGACGGTCACCACCACTTCAGTGCCCAGTTGCAGCAGGCCGCGGTAGTCGCCCTCGTAAGTGGAGTACGCGGCAGCGCCAGCAGCCGGCACGAACTTCAGCCAGTTCGACAGAGTGAGCTGATCGCGATTGGCCTCGGCGTGGCTCGGTGTGGATAGGACGAGACAGACTCCGGTCATCAGTGTGCAGGCGGTGCGGCGAAGGAGGGCATTCATGGTCTGCGGGGGATGAAAGATGGGTAAAAGATATAGAAGGAAAAGGGCCTTCGCTGAAGGTGCTTGCGCCGACGTTCAGCAGCGACGAGCATGAGGCAAAGG
>NZ_CAISIQ010000366.1 GCF_903885465.1 uncultured Nevskia sp. | reverse complement strand
GGATTGAAGCTGACGGCGGTCTGCGGCACGGTCAGGTAGCGGGCTTTCTCGCCGACGGTGACATCGACATTGGCGAACATGCCGGGCAACAGGCGCTTGTCCGGATTCTTCAGCGTCGCCTGCACTTTGACGTTGCGGGTGTCGGCGTCGATCGCCGGCTCGATGGCGCTGATCTCGCCGGTGAAGGCGACGCCAGGGAAGCTGTCGGACACCGCCGATACCTTCTGGCCGAGCGACAACGAGGCGAGCGCTTTCTGTGGCAGATTGAAATCGATGTAGATCGGATCGAGCTGCTGCAGGCTGACGATTGCATCGCCCGGATTCAGATACTGACCGCGATTCAGCGTCGAGATGCCGAGCCGTCCGGAGAACGGTGCCGCGATGGCTTTCTTGGCCACCGTCGCCGCCTGTTCGGCCACCGCAGCGCGCGCCGAGGCGAGCGTCGATTCCGACTGGTCGAGCTGCGCCTGGCTGATCGCGTCGGCGCTGCGCTGCTCCTGATCACGCTTGGCAACGCTTTCGGCCAGCCGCAGATCGGCTTTCAGCGCATCGAGCCGAGCGACATCGCTGACCGCGTTGAGCTGCACCAGACGCTCGCCGGCCTTCACTTCTTCACCGGAGCGGAACGACACGTTGTCGACCAGACCCGCGACTTCCGTCGACAAGGTCACGCCACGGACTGCGCGCACCGAGCCGGCGGCGCTCTGGGTCGGCTGCCACTCTTCGAAGGCAGCGGTCAAGGTTGATACCGCAACCTGGGGTTCCGGCGCGGCCGCGAAGCCCGCCATCATTTTTTTGATCTGAAACGCCTTGACGCCAACGATGACGATCAGGATCAGAACGACGACGCCGATGAGGGTGAGCCAGCGCTTCATGAGGTTCTCCGGGAGTTTTGCATTCCGAGCTTCGAAGCGCGGTCAGTCGATTGATTGGAAGAGCGTGTGCAGCAGTTGCGGGCGGCGATCACGGCGCACCCACGGATGAGCTGGCCGATTCCGTCGGCGGCGTGCCGCCTGGTGGCCCCCCTGGTGGACCGGCGGGCAGTTCGGCGTCTGCATTGCGCGTGGCCCAGCCGCCGCCAAGCGCCTGGAACAGCGCAGCGGTATCGCTGAGACGCGAGACGCGGGCTGCGATGTAGCCAGCACGGGCCTGGGTATCGCGAGTCTGGGCATCGAGCACGGCCAGGGAGCTGCTGCTGCCAAGCTTGTACTGGCTCTCGGTCAGTTTCAGGCTCTGCGCCGACAGATCCGCCGCGGTGTACTGGGCCTGCAGATACTCGGCGTCGGTTTCCAGCGCGCGCAGCGCATCGGCAACGTTGCGGAAGGCGTCAAGCACGGTCTGCCGATAATCGGCCGCCGTCTTGTCCAGCGTCGCGAACGCGGCGCGGCGCTCGGCTCTCAGCTTTCCAGCATTGAACAAGGGCTGGGTGACGTTGCCGGCGATCGACCAGACATTGCCGGTGAACAGCTGATCGATGACCGAGGCCTGAGTGCCGAACTTGGCGGTCAACGCGATCTGCGGCAGCAGGTTGGCGGTAGCGATGCCGACCCGCGCCGAAGCTTCGTGCATGGTCGCTTCCGCGGCGCGGATGTCAGGCCGCTGACGGACCAGCGACGACGGCAGCGAGATCGGCAGCTCCTGCGGCAAGTTCAGTTCATCGAGCTCGAACGGCGCGCTGACGTACTCGCTCGGCAGCTTGCCGAGATAGACCGCGAGCTGGTTCTGCGCCTGGGTCATTGCCAGCTTGTAGGCCGGCAGCTTGCCGCGTTCGGTGGCGACCTGAGACTGCATCGACGACAGTTCGGAGCGGGCGATGGCGCCGCTGTCATAACGGGCCTGGGTGATCTTCAGCAGCGATTCCTGCTGCCGGATCACCAGTTCCTGGCCGACCATCAGGGTGCGCTGTTCGATCTCTCGGAACGCCGTGGTGACGACATTGGCGATCAGCGTCTGATAGGTGGCTTCGAGCTGCCATTGCTGGAACTCGGCCGCCGCCCGCTCGGCTTCGACGCCGCGCCGCGTGCCGCCCCACAGATCGAGCCCGTAGCTGACGCCGATCGAGGTGTTGTACAGGTTGTAGATCACGCCGCCGCCGCCTGGATTACCAAAGGTGGCGGTATCGATTTTCTGTCGTGAGGCATCGAAGGTGCCTTCCGCCGACGGCAGCAGGTTCGAGCGTTCGGCGCGGTAGTTCTGCTGGGCCACGCGCAGCGCCGCCTGCGCGGACGCCACGCTCGGGCTGGCGATCAAGGCCTGTTCGACCAAGGCATTGAGCTTCGGCGCACCGAACAGCGTCCACCAGCGATCCGGCAATGCTTTCCCGGCCAGGAACTGTTGCGCTTCACCGCCTACTACTGCAGTGGAAACGGTCGTCCCGGGCAGCGCTTCGCTGGTGTAACGCGCAGTTTCCGGGGCTGCTGGCGTGGTGAAGTCCGGACCCAGGGCGCAGCCGCTGGCAAACAAGGCCGAAGCGAACAGGCTCAGTCGGGTCCGTGAAGGCAGTTGCATCATCACGTCGGTTTCCTCTGGAATTGGCTGGCGTCGACGGCGACACCGACGGCGTTATCAGGCAGCAGGCCATGCAGCAAGGTTTTGACGACCTTCGCGGCGTAATCCGCCGGG
>NZ_CAISIQ010000365.1 GCF_903885465.1 uncultured Nevskia sp. | reverse complement strand
TATCGACGACGTCTTTCTCGGCCTGCATGCGCCGGCCTATCGGCGCCATGACATCGACGGCATCGTGCCGATCGAAGCCAATGGCGCGATCGCCCGCGCCTACGACAATTTTCTGCGCACGCGGCTGATCGACTGCGGACCGATCGAGCCGGACAAGACCAAGCTGCTGTTCCCGAAAGCCGAGGTGCTGATCGCTTCGGCAGCCGTGGTGCCGCTGGAGAAGGACAAGCATCTCGGCTTCATCGCACTCGGTTCGCGGGATGTCGAACGCTTCCAGCCGCGTCAGGGCAAGCTGTTTCTGGAAATGACGGCGGAGCTGGTCTCCGCCGCCGTTCGCGCACGGATGAATTAGGGCCTGTTCACACTAATGGAATCGCTGCGTTGCAGGTCAAAAAGCCGCCGGGCGAGGCGCGAACCGCAGGCCATAGCCACCTATGGTCAAGGTTCGCAACGAAGTCCCGGCGGCTTTTTGGCCGCAACCCTTCGGGGCGGGATCGTTTTTGCCCATTGCTGCCTCTCTCGTCGCGCCAATGGAACAACCATTGTCCGCGCCTCATTCGTTGCACTGGGCAAAAACGACCTCCGCCGCAGCGATCCCATTAGCGTGAACAGGCCCTAACGAGCATCAACCTGCCAGCTGCCAGTTCCGAATCGATGGGCGATGCGCTGAGCGACGCGCTTGCCCGTTACCTGCGCCACCTGACGGTGGAGCGGCAAGCGCCGAAGACCACCACCAGCGCTGTGGCCCGCGAATGCGGCTTCTTCCTGGTCTACTGCCGCGAATGCGGCATCAGCGAGCCGGCGAAAGTCGATATCCACACGGTGCGCGGCTTTCTGACCCGCAGCCATCGCAAAGGCCTGCAGCCGCCGACCCTGCGCCGCTATCTGTCCTGCGTTCGCGGCCTGTTCCGCTTTCTGATCCGCACCGGCGAGCTGAGCCACAATCCGGCGACCGGCGTGCGCGGTCCGAAAGGCGCTCGGGTGCTGCCAAAAGTGATTCACGCCGAAGACCTGGGCGCTGCACTCGATGCCCCGGCGAACACGGCGTTCGAGCGCCGCGATCGGGCGATGGTCGAGCTGTTCTACAGCGCCGGCCTGCGTCTCGCCGAACTGCATCAACTCGATGTGCCGCCGAATGCCGCGAACGGTTTTCCTGACGAACTGCGGGTGATCGGCAAGGGCAATCGGGAACGGATCACGCCGGTCGGCAGCCATGCCCGCGCGGCGCTCGACGCCTGGCTGCGGGATCGCGCGACGATTGCTTCCATCGGCGAACGCGCGCTATTCACCGGCCCGCGCGGTGGCCGCTTGGGGCGCACCCAGATCGGTACTGCGCTGCATGCCTGGGCGCAGCGCACCGGGCTGCCGGCGCATCTGCATCCGCACAAGCTGCGCCATTCGTTCGCGACTCATCTGCTCGAGGGCAGCGGCGATCTCAGGGCGGTGCAGGAATTGCTCGGCCACGCCCGCCTGGCCACCACGCAGATCTATACCCAGCTCGACTGGAAGCGCCTCGCCGCGGTCTACGACCAGGCCCATCCGCGCGCACGCCGGAAACCAGAAGGCGATTAGCGCTCGGACCCGACGATCCCGGCGCAAAGCTTGCTGCGCATATTTCGCTTGCCATTACCCTCCCGCCTCGCAGAGTCCCCCATGACCATCGCCCGCATTCCCGCCACACTGATTCCCGGAGACGGCATCGGCCCTGAAATCGTCGACGCCACGCTCGCCGTGCTTGATGCCCTGGAAGCGCCGTTCGACTGGGATACGCAGATCGCCGGCCTGGCGGGCGTCACCCTGGAAGGCGATCCGCTGCCGAAGGCCACGCTGGATTCGATCCGCCGCACGCGCCTGGCGCTGAAGGGCCCGCTGGAAACCCCGAGCGGTGGCGGTTATCGCTCATCGAACGTGCGCTTGCGCGAGGAATTCCAGCTCTATGCGAATCTGCGGCCGGCGCTGACGCTGATTCCCGGCAAGCGCTACGAAAAGATTGATCTGGTGGTGGTGCGCGAGAACATCGAAGGCCTGTACATGGGCTACGAGCACTTCATTCCGATCGGCGGCGATCCGCATGCGGTCGGCATGTCCACCGGTATCAATACCCGGCAGGGCTGCCGGCGCATCCTCGAATACGCGTTCGAGTTCGCCATCGCCACCGGCCGCAAGAAGGTCACCGTGGTGCACAAGGCCAACATCATGAAGGCGCTGACCGGCATCTTCCTGGAGACCGCTCGCGACCTCTACATCGAGAAGGGCTACCACGGCAAAGTGCAGATGAGCGAGATCATCGTCGATGCCTGCGCGATGAAGCTGGTGCTCGATCCCTGGCAGTTCGACGTACTGGTGACCACCAACCTGTTTGGCGACATCCTCAGCGATCTGGTCGCCGGCCTGATCGGCGGCCTCGGCATGGCGCCGGGTGCGAACATCGGCAGCGATGCCGCGATCTTCGAAGCCGTGCACGGCTCGGCACCGGACATCGCCGGCCAGCAGAAAGCCAATCCGACGGCGCTGCTGCTGGCGGCAGCGATGATGCTCGACCACGTCAAGCTCACCGACAAGGCAACGCGGCTGCGCAAGGCAGTCAACGACACGCTGAACGTCGACAACATCCGCACCGGCGATCTCGGCGGATCGGCCAGCACCTCGGCTTATGCGGCGGCGCTGGTGGCGCGGGTCAAGAACGGCTGATCGCTGCTGGCGGCTAAGCCCTCGTCATTCCCGCCTGCGCGGGAATGACGGGTTTTGTACAGAACGCGCTAGTAGTTCCACTGCAGCTGCATGCGCAGCAGGCTGCCGTCGACGACGCTGTACGGCGCGGCGGTGACGTTGGTGCGGTTCATGTGCGCATAGGCCATGGTCAGCTCCAGTTCCGGCCAGAACTGCCATTCCAGGCCGGCTTCGATTTCCTCGACATCGAAATGCGGCGCGTTGGTGTCGAATTTGGCGCCGCCATCGTAGGTCTGGTACTTCACGTACGGCGTCAGCATGCCGATCGGGCCCGGTGTGCGGTACATCGCCTGCAGATAGCCGCCGCTCAGGGACTGCACGTCGACACGCTTCTGGCCGAGATCCAGTTCCGGGCCCTTGCCGACGGTCCACTCGCCCTGCAGGCCGAACGGCTGCGGGTAGATGATGAAATGCGCGGCGATGCGCTGATCCTTGAAACCGCGCGGCCGGGTATTGGTCGTCGGCGTGAAGGTTTCGCCGTTGACGCTGATCGAACCGGAGCTGGTCTTGTAATAACCGTTGTAGCCGTCGAGGCCGAGTTCGACGATCTGGCCAGAGTCGAACTTGAACGGGTAGCTGAAGTGGGCAACGGTATGCAGGCTGTTGTTGGCTTCGAGACGGTTGGCGCCCTGGCCGTTGTAGACGCCGAGGCCGAACAGGCCGTAGTCGCCCGAGCCCTTGAGCCCGTCCCGCACCAGCATGCGGAAGCGCTCGGCGATTTCCGAGGGTGCGTAGTAGAAGATCAGCCCGAGATCGCGCTCGTCACGCACCGCGCTGTTCAGCGCGTCCGTGCGATCCAGGGTCAGACGGTTCTGGCTGGACTGCAGATTTTCCCAGCCGTAGGGAATCTTCGACTGGCCGGCACGAATTCGGTACTCATGCTTCTTGTCGAAAAAGATATCGGCGTAGAGATCGCGCAGCTGGGCGAAATTGCCGGTGCTCGATCCAGTCGGCGTGCTGGCGAAATCCGGCTGCAGGTAGAGCGACAGATGCTCGCTGATGTCACCACTGAGGATGACGCGCGCACGGCGAATACCGAGGCTCTGGTTGTCGCCGATGAAGCGATCGCCGGGCGAACGCAGGTCCTTGGCCGTGGCGTCCAGACCCTGGTCGAAGCGCAGCTGGGTGTAGCCGCGCAGCGCCAGCCGGTCGTACCACTTCTTGTCGGCCGGCTTGGCGGCTGGTGCCGGAGCAGCGGCAACGACTGCCGGGGGCGGAGCAACGGGCGCAGCCGCAACCGGTGCGGGCGGTGTCGCGGCCGGAGCGGCGCCCTTCGGCTCGTCCACCTGGACGAAGGTCCCGAGCTTGGAACGACCGGGGCCCGGCTCGGCGAATATCTGCCCAGTCTTCTGATCGACGAACAGATCAAGCGTCGCGGCAAAGCTGGGGAGAACGGCAGTCAGGGAGAGCACAGCAGCGAGCGACGCTTTTTTCATGGGCTTGTAACAATCGGAAAGTATATTTTGTGTGAATGTTTTGCTGATATTCTCCGAATCGACACTTCTGCTCAGGCAGAATGGCTGATCGGCAATGAAAACCCGAAGATTTTATTGGCCGATAAATACAGTTTGATGACACTCCCTGAACCTGTTTGATACCGGTTCAAGTGCCTTCCGATAGATCCCGGGGGCGCCGATTCAGTCCGCGCCGCTCGGCATCACGTTTCTCGCATCAAGGACGGCTGATGCTGGCTGCGTTGGCCGGCGCAGCGGGCACGTCACGCGTCCACTCCGGCGGCATCACCAGATGCTTGAGCCGGGCGTGCAGCTGGCCGGCACGGAACACGTCACGGAACAAGTCGCGGAACTCGTGGAAGTTCAGGACCAGCAGGTTGTGGCTTTCCGGCTGGCGTACGGCAACGCCGTAATCGACCTTCTCCACTTCCGGCTCGAACGTGCCGAACCAGCGATCGAACAGGATCAGCACGCCGCCGTAATTCTTGTCGATGTACTGCGCGTTGCGGCCGTGATGCACGCGGTGGTGTGACGGCGTGTTGAACACGTACTCGATCCAGGGATGCAGCTTGCCGACGCTCTCCGTGTGCACGAAGTACTGGTAGCTCAGGTTGACGCCGTACAGGAAGAACACCACCGCCGGCGACACACCGAGCAGCACCAGCGGCATGAAGAACAGCCACCAGCCGGTGATCGAATACAGCAGGCTCTGGCGCATCGCCGTGGTCATGTTCATGACCTTGCCGGTGTGATGGACGACATGCGCCGACCAGAACCAGCGGATGCGATGGCTACCGCGATGGAAGCCGTAGTAGCAAAGCTCGACGGCAAAGAAGATCGGCAGGATCGTCCAGCCATTGACCGGCAGTTCGTCGATCAGGCGGTGCTGCCAGAACCAGGCCACCGCCGCCGCCGTGATCAGCGCGTGGGCGATCACTTCGAAGATCTGGTATGCGCCGCCGAGCATCAGGTTGGCGACGATCTCCTTGCCATTGAACGGCGCACGCTGGCCGCGGCCACGCATCACCTGCCATTCGATCGCGAAAGCGATCAGGAACAGCGGCGTCATCGCCGTCAGCACCACTTGTTTCCAGTCGATGTGCGGGCCGAACATCGAGTTGATCAGGTCCATCATCGCGGTCTCCTCCGTCTTTCTTTCATCTTTCTTTGGTGGGATTGTCCGCTCGTCCGGCTTGCGCCGATTGATCGCTCGCCGCCATTCTTTTGATCTTTCACGCCACGGCAGGCATCCGCCACGATGACGACCTTGCAGGGCCATGTGTCCGCGACTTACGTGCGCCTGCTGCACGAGTACCTGGCGGCGCGCGGTCGTGATGCCGCGGTCGTGCTTGGAGAATCGGCGCCAACGGCTGATGCCGGTGGCTTGGTCCGGGTGCCGGTCACCCACTGGGCGGCGCTGCTGGCGAAAGCCGATGCCACGCTGGGCGAACCGGCGCTGGGGCTGGCCGTCGGCGCGCGCATTCAGCCCGCGCACTTCGGCCTGCTCGGCTATCTGACCTTGTGCTGTGCAACCTTGGCCGAAGCCTTGGGCCGGGTTGCGGAGTACGAGCGCCTGGTCTACGACGTCAATCCGGGCGCCGTACGGCTCGATGCCGAAGGCGTGACCCTGGAATGGGGCGAGGCCCGCGGCCGGCCGGGACAGCTGGTCGACGAATGCGCAATCGCCGCTCTGGTCGCCTATGCCCGCAACATCACCTCGCTGCCGACGGCCGCACCACTTGCGGTGTCGTTCATCAATCCGGCACCGGCTGATCCGGCGCTGTATCAGGCGTTCTTCGGCTGCGAGGTGCAGTTCGACGCGCCGACCACGATCATCCGCCTGCCCGCCGCGATGCTCAGCGCGCCGCTGCGCCAACCCGATAAGGCCCTGCGTGCTCTGCTCGATACGCAGGCGCGGGCCCTGCTGGCGCGGCTACCGCCGGTCGATGATTTCGAGCGCCGTTTGCGGGAAACGATCGCCGCCGCCCTGCGGGATGGTGATGCCAGCCTCGCCGCCTGTGCGCAGCGGCTGCATTGCTCGTCACGGACCTTGCAGCGCCGGCTCGATGCCGCCGGCACCGGCTTCCAGACCGCGCTCGATGACACCCGGCGTGGCCTCGCCGAGGCCTGGCTCGGCGATCCGCGGCTGAAGCTGGCCGAAGTCGCGCAGTTGCTCGGCTATACCGATCAGGCGGCGTTCACGCGAGCGTTCCAGCGTTGGACCAGCCTGGCGCCCGGCCAGTGGCGCCGGCAGCAGCGCGGCTTCGGCTAAGGCGCGCTAGGGAACAAGCGCCGGCACTGCTTCCGGGTAGTCGCGCTTGCGGTGCCAGTCCGGCCCTGGCGTGCCGCGCAGCATCTGCTCCCAGTACAGATAGGGCAGATAGTGTTTCTTCAGCCACCAGTAGCGGCGGCGCGGAATGCGTGGGTCACCGGCGAAGCTGGGCGTGACCACGCCGTCGTAGCTGAACTCGGCGAGCATGATCTTGCCGCGCGACGTCGTCAGCGGGCAGGACGCGTAACCGTCGTAACGCGCTTCCTCGCCCGAACCGCCGAGCGCACGCAGCAGGTTGACGACCAGCACCGGCGCCTGGGCGCGGACGGCAGCGGCGGTTTTCGAGTTCGGGGTCGTCGTGCAATCGCCGAGACCCCAGACGTTGGCGTGCTGGCTATGCCGCAGCGTCTGCTTGTCGACTGCTACCCAGCCGGACGCATCGGCGAGCGGGCTGGTCTTGATGAAGTCCGGTGCCGACTGCGGCGGCACCGCATGCAGGAAGTCGAAGGCGAATTCGACCTTGGTGCGGGCATCGGCCGGGCCGGTTTCGAACATGGCGCGCCTGCCTGGGCCATCGACGGCGACTAGGTTGTGGTTGTAGCGCGGCGTGATGCCGTACTGGTCGACCACTTTGCTGAGCGCCTTGGCGTAGAACGGCACGCCGAACATCGACGGGCCCGGCGTGTGGAAGCTGACGTCGACCTTCAGACCACTGCGGCGGAAGTGATCGGCCGCCAGATACATCGCCTTCTGCGGCGCGCCAGCGCATTTGATCGGCATCGCCGGCTGGGTGAACAGCGCCGCGCCGCCACGCACTGCCTGGATGCTTTGCCAGGTGTATGTCGCCAGATCAAAACGGTAATTGCTCGACACGCCGTTCTGGCCCAAGGTGGCGCTGAGGCCTTCGATCTTCTGCCAGTCGAGCTGCAGGCCGGCGGCGACGACCAAATGGTCGTAGCCGAGCTTGCGGCCATCGTCGAGCGTCACTTGGCTGGCCGCCGGATCGAAGCCGGCAGCGCGGGCGCGGATCCATTCGACGCCGGGCGGAATCAAGTCGGCGGTCGGCCGGCGGGTCTTGTCGATGTCGTAGGCGCCGCCGCCGACGAGCGTCCAGGCTGGCTGGTAGTAGTGATGTTCGGAAGGCTCGACGATCGTCACTTTCAAGGCCGGACGCGCCTTGCGCAGCATCGCCGCAACGGTGATGCCGGCGGCACCGCCGCCGACGATCAGTACGGCGCCGCTGTTGGAGGTTTGCGTCATGGAGTGCTCCGCCCGGAACGGGCTTGAGAGAAACGAGAGCTCAATCCTATAATCAGATTATGGAATAACGTTATAACTTATACATCTAAATAAATAG
>NZ_CAISIQ010000364.1 GCF_903885465.1 uncultured Nevskia sp. | reverse complement strand
GACCAGTGGCGGCATCGACATCAGGATCGATTCGATGCGGCCCTTGCTCTGCAGGCCGAACGAAGTCCCGCGATCCCAGACCAGATTGAACTCGACATAACGGCCGCGCCGGTACAGCTGCCAGTCGCGTTCGCGCTGGGTGTACAGCATCGGGTGGCGGCGCTCGACGATCGGCATGTAGGCCTTGATGAAGTGATCGCCGACGCTCTGCATCAGCGCGAAGCTGGCGTCGAAGCCGCCAACGCTCCAGTCGTCATAGAACAGGCCGCCGATGCCGCGTGCCTCGTTGCGATGCTTGATGAAGAAGTATTCGTCGCACTGGGCTTTGAGCTTGTCGTGCACGCCGGGTCCGAACGGTTCGCAGGCGGCGCGCGCGGTCTCGTGCCAGTGCTTCGCGTCGTCGATGAAGCCGTAGTACGGCGTCAGATCGAAGCCGCCGCCGAACCACCAGACCGGCGCTTCACCGGCTTTCTCGGCGATCAAAAAGCGCACGTTCATGTGCACGGTCGGCGCGTAGGGGTTCAGCGGATGGAAGACCAGCGACACGCCCATCGCCCGGAAGCCGCGGCCGACCAGTTCCGGTCGCGCAGCTGTCGCGGCTGGCGGCAGTTTGGTGCCGTAGATGTCGGAAAAATTGACGCCGGCGCGCTCGAATACAGCGCCTTCGCTCAGCACCCGGGTTTCGCCGCCGCCGCCTTCATCACGCTGCCAGGCGTCGTGCAGGAATTTCGCGCGACCGTCGATGCGCTCGACTTCCGCACAGATGCGGTTCTGCAGGCCACGGAGATAGGCTTCGACGTCGGCGGGACGCGGGGCTTCGTTGGTATTCATGCCCCGAAGTCTAATGCCGCCGCGAACCTCAGCGGCGCAGGATATTGCCGTTCGCCGAGTCGCGGATGATCGTCGGCTGATCGAGCCCGCCGAGCGCGCCCGGCACCAGCAGATCGAAACGGTTGCGCAGCGCGATGCGGGCATCGCTGGCGCTGCGGGCTGGCGGATCGCCGGCGCGGTTGGCGCTGGTCGACACGATGGCGCCGCCGAATTCCTCGCAGAGCCGGGCGGCCAACGGATGCGCGGTGACTCGCACGGCCACGGTGCTGCGCTCGCCGCTGATCCACATCGGGCAGTAGTCGGTCGCCGGGAACACCCAGGTCGAGGCGCCGGGCCAGGTTGCCGTCGCCCGTCGCCAGGCCATTCGTGACGGCACTTCGATGTACGGCTCGACCTGCTCGATGTGCGCCGCGATCAGGATCAGGCCCTTCTGCCACTCGCGATTCTTCATCGCCAGCAGGCGCATCACCGCCTTGTGGTTCTGCGGATCGCAGCCAACACCCCAGACCGCTTCGGTCGGGTAGACGATGACGCCGCCCTGCTTCAGCAGCGCGGCGGCGATCGCGATCTTGCGAGTATTCAGCATCGTTGCTGCGCTCAGCCCTTCTTCGCGTAGACAGTCCGTTTGGTCAGCGAGGGGGCTCGCGTCGCTTTCTTGGTGGTCTTCTTCGCGGCGGTCTTCTTGCTGGCAGCCTTCTTGACTGCCGCTTTCTTCGGAGCGGCGACAGCACCATCGGCCGGCGCGGCTTTCTTCGCAGCAGCCTTCTTCTTGGCGCCCTTCTTCGCTGGCTTCGCGGCCTCGGCTTCAGCCAGATAGGCCTCGCATTCGAAGACGCTGAGCTTCTCGGCGTCGCGGGTACGCGGGATCGGCGACTTGCGGGTGCCGTCGGTGATGTACGGCCCGAAGCGGCCCTTGATGATGCGGATGCCGGTGCCTTCGAAGCTGCGGATCGTCGCGGCGTCGAGCGCGGCGGCTTTCTGCTCGATCAGCTCGATGACTCTCGGCAGTTCGATGGTGTACGGGTCATCGTCCTTCTTGAGGCTGACAAAGGCCTTGCCGTGGCGCGCGTACGGCCCGAAGCGGCCGATGTTGACCTCGACCTCGTCGCCGTTCGGCATCGCGCCGAGCTTGCGCGGCAGCTTGAACAGCTCCATCGCTTCTTCGAGCGTGATCGTGTCGATGCGCTGGTTGCCACGCAGGCTCGCGTAGCGTGGCTTCTCGGAAGTCGTATCGCCTTCTTCGACTCTGGCGCCGATCTGCACGTATGGCCCATAGCGGCCGAGACGCGTGGTGACCGGCTTGCCGCTGATCGGGTCGATACCGATGGTGCGCGTCTCGGAAACCTCCGAGCGCGACAGCTCCATCTTCTCGTCGACCATCGGCTTGAAGATGCCCCAGAACTTCGCCAGCAACGGCACCCAGGCCTGTTCGCCGCGCGACACCGCATCGAGATCGTCTTCGAGCTTGGCGGTGAATTCGTAGTCGACGTAGCGGGTGAAGTGCTCGGTCAGGAAGCGGCACACGATCAGGCCGACATCGGTCGGCATGAAGGCCTTGCCGTCCAGGCGCACGTAGTCGCGCGCCTGCAGGGTCGAGATGATCGAGGCATAGGTCGACGGGCGACCGATGTCGTATTCCTCGAGCGTCTTCACCAGGCTGGCTTCGGTGAAGCGCGGCGGCGGCTGGGTGAAGTGCTGCTCGGGCAGCAGTTCCAGCAGCTTGACGACATCGCCGACTTCCAGCGGCGGCAGACGCTTCTCGTCGTCTTCCTTGGCTTCGTTCTCGTCGTCGACGGCGATGCCGTAGGCGGCGAGGAAGCCCGGTTCGATCAGCACCTGGCCATTGGCCTTGAAGGCGTGATCGGCGCCGGCGCGCAGTTCGGCGGCAACGGTATCGAATACGGCCGGTGCCATCTGGCAAGCGACCGTACGCTTCCAGATCAGGTCATAAAGCTTGGCCTGATCGGGGGTCAGATATTTGGCGACCGCTTCCGGCGCGCGCAGGAACGAGGTCGGACGAATCGCTTCATGCGCTTCCTGGGCGTTCTTCGACTTGACCTTGAAGTAGCGCGGTTCGGGCAGCGCCGACTTGGCGCCGTAGCGCTTGATGATCGCTTCGCGCAGCTCGGCCAGCGCGTCCTGCGCCAGGTTGACGGCGTCGGTACGCATGTAGGTGATCAGGCCGACGGTCTCGCCGCCGATCTCGACACCTTCATACAACTGTTGCGCCGTGCGCATCGTGCGCTGGGCGGTGAAGCCGAGCTTGCGGTTGCCGTCCTGCTGCAGGGTGGACGTGGTGAACGGCGGCCCCGGCGTGCGGCGGCGCTGCTTCTTGTCGACCTTGGCAACTTTCAGCAAACCCTTCGCGGCAGCATCGATCGCGGCACGCGCGGCTTCGGCCGAGCCTTCGTTGCCGAGCGAGAACTGTTCGACCTTGATGCCATCGAATTCGAGCAAGCGGGCATTGAACGCCGTGCCGTCCTTCTCGGCGCGGGCGTCGAGCGTCCAGTATTCCTGCGGCTTGAAGGCGCGGATTTCTTCCTCGCGCTCGCAGATCAGGCGCAGCGCCGGGCTCTGCACGCGGCCGGCCGACAGACCCGGGCCTACCTTGCGCCACAGCAGCGGTGACAGGTTGAAGCCGACCAGATAATCGAGTGCGCGGCGCGCCTGCTGGGCGTTGACCAGATCCTGGGCGACATCGCGGCCTTCGTCGATCGCACGGGCGACTTCGCGCGGCGTGATCTCGTAGAACACCACGCGCTTGACCGGCTTGTCCTTGATCAGCCCCTTTTCTTTCAGGTGCTCGAGCAGATGCCAGGAAATCGCTTCGCCTTCGCGATCAGGATCGGTGGCGAGGAAGAGGTTATCGGAGCGCTTGAGTTCGGCAATGATCGCGTTGACGTGCTTCGCGTTCTTGTCGATCAGCTGGTACTTCATCTCGAAGCCGCGCGTCACGTCGACGGCGCCATCCTTCGGCACCAGGTCGCGCACATGGCCGTACGAAGCGAGTACTTCGTAGTCCTTGCCCAGATATTTCTTGATCGTCTTGGCCTTGGCGGGCGATTCGACGATGACCAGATTCTTGCTCATTCCTGCCGCGTGTCCCACAACGTTTCCCGCGCCCCGGCGGCGCGTGGGGGGCAGCTTATACGGCAAAGAGCTTGCCAGTGGCT
>NZ_CAISIQ010000363.1 GCF_903885465.1 uncultured Nevskia sp. | reverse complement strand
GCCGAGGGCGCGCTCGAGCAGCTGACGCTGCTGGTGAAGGAATCGGAAGGCGGCAACGATCTCGACCGCCACGACATCCGGGCGCTGCTGCGCTCGCTGGTCGATATCGTCGTGCAGATGCACCGCCTGCCACCCGGCGAGGGCCAGCCGGCGCGCTATCGCATGACCGAAGTATGGTTCGATCCGGCGAGCAAGCCGACCGACTGAAGGGGGTATCGGCATGAACGGAAAATGGGTGCGAAGCGACGAAGGGTCGCAGCCGGGCGCGATCGCGTTCCTCGGCATCATCGGCCTGGCGCTGAGCGCCACGATCGGCGCCCTCGCCGTCCTGTGGCGTGCCCACCTCCTCAACGCGCATACGCCCTGGATTAAGGTGCCGGCCGCGCTGTGGGCGCTGAAGGGCTATCCGATCGTCTATCAGCCGTTCCTGATCGGCTTCGGGATCGGCCTCGTTCTGACGGTCATCACCATCCTCTCCACGCTCTTCAAACGGCAGAAGCTCCACGGCGAGGCGCGCTTCGCCCGGGTCGGCGAGGTTCGCAACGGCAAGATGCTCGCCTCCGCCGGCATCGTGCTGGGCAAGTTCGGCGGCAAGGTGATGCGCTTTGGCGGACCCGAGCATGTGATGCTGGAAGCCCCGACGCGCGCCGGCAAGGGGGTGGGCGTCATCATCCCGAACTTGCTCGACTGGCTCGATTCCCTAGTGGTGCTCGACATCAAGCAGGAGAATTACGACAACACGGCGGGGTATCGGCTGAAGGTGCTCGGGCAGCAGGTGCTGCTCTTCAACCCGCTCGATCCCACGGGCCGCACCGTGCGGTGGAACCCGCTGAGCTACATCAACCGGCATGATCCGGTGGAGGTCATCAACGAGCTTCAGAAGATCGCGGCAATGCTCTATCCTGATCCGCTCACGGGCGAGAAATTCTGGGCCGAGGGCGCGCGAACCGCTTTCCTCGGCATCACCGCATATATCGCGGCAACCGTCGACGATGGGGAGGACGCCCTCCCCTTCACGCTCGGCGAGGTGTACCGCCAGTTCGCGGCCAGCGATGCCCAGCGGCGTTTCCCGAAGATCATCGCCGATCGTAAGAGGGCCGGGAAGCCTCTGTCGGAAGGGTGCGTATCGGCGATCAAGGATTATACCGGCTCGTCGGCGAACACGTTCTCCGGATTGCGCCAGTCGGTTACGTCCAAGATCAACGGCTGGCTGAACCCATATGTCGATGCGGCGACCTCAGAGAGCGATTTCGATCTCAGTGACTTTCGGGACAAGCGGATTTCGCTCTATCTCGGCGTGTCGCCGGATGATTTGGAGCGGGTTGCCCCGATCTACGGCCTGCTCTTCCAGCAACTCATCGACCGCAACGTCCGCGAGCTGCCGAAGGGCGACAAGCATCAGATCAAGGTGCTGCTCGCCCTGGACGAGTTCGCGAGCCTCGGCAAATGCACCGTGCTCGCGAACGCCTTCAGCTATGTAGCCGGCTACGGGTTGCGGATGCTGCCGGCGTTCCAGTCGCTCGAACAGATTCAGGGCGTCTATGGCGACAAGGTGGCCTCGGACATCGAGCGAAACTGCGCAGTGCGGCTCGTGCTTCGTCCGGCCGGTTTGGCCGAAGCGAAGAAGATCTCGGACCAGCTCGGCAGCTACACGTTCAAGGCGCGGTCGCGCTCGATGGGAACGTGGGGCGGCGGCGGCGGCTCCACCTCGGACTCCGATCAGCGCCGGCCGCTGATGCTTCCTCAGGAAGTAGAGTTGCTGCCGGAGGACGATCTGATCGTTTTCCGGCGAGGCATGTACGCGACCTATGGAAAGAAGGTCCGTTACTATGCCGAGAAGAAGCTCTCGGCGCGGACCAAAATACCCGCCCCGGAGATGCCCCAGATCCGCGTCGACCCCGCCGTCGCTGCTAACAGCCTTCGGGTGATCGAGGCCACGCAGGCTCCCGCCGACGACGCCTCGTTGATGCGAGGCGCCGCGATACCCTCAGAACCTGCTGCGACCAACGGCGCTCGTGCAACGGGTCGGCGTGGATTGAATCAGGCCGCGATCAGCGCGGCTTTGGCCGTTCCGCCAAACGAGCGTGTCGCCAAGCTCTTCGAAAGCGTCCTCATGGTGCGAGGCAAAGCTTCGTAATTATTGAGAATGCCTTTTTGGTGATTTTCTAGCGGGAATCGTTTTTTGGGAACGAGCGATTTGTCCCCAATGGCGTCAAATGGGGACTTAGCGGCCTTTGCTGCGGATGTCCCTCAACGGCGGCTTTTGCCAGCTGCTGACATTCGCGCTTGTGTTCGAGCAATGTCGTCAATTGGCTAGGGTCGGGCCGATGGCGGCCTGACCGGTTTCGGGCTGCGAGCGCGGAACAGCCCCATTCGG
>NZ_CAISIQ010000362.1 GCF_903885465.1 uncultured Nevskia sp. | reverse complement strand
CGCGGCGATCACCTTTGCCGGTGCCACGCTTTGGTGCGGTGTGCTGGTGTCGGCCGGTTATTTCTTCGGCGAAGCGGCGGTGCAGGTCATCGTCCATTACACCCACGAACTGGCCTACGCCGCGCTGGCGTTGCTGGTGGGCGGTCTGCTGTGGTTCCTGACCGCCAAGCGCGCGTGAAACGGGCCGCCGCATTGGCGCTGGCTGCGCTGATGCTGCTGATAGCGGGCTGCGCCATCGAGTCGCCACGAGCCAAGGTGTCGCGCTCTTCGGTCAAGCCGCCGCAGCGCTCAGCGCCGACCTTCGGCGAGGTCTATGTCGTCACCAAGGGCGACACGCTGTACTCGATTGCTTTCCGTAACAACCTCGACTATCAACAGCTTGCCGAGTGGAACGGCATCGGCAGCGATTACCGGATCAATATCGGCCAGCGCCTGCGCTTGACGCCGCCGGGCACAGCGGCCGCCGCTGACGTGGTGACCCAGGTACCGTCACGTCCGACGCCAGCGCAGTCAACGCAGCCTGTGTTGCCGACGCTGGAAGGCGCCGGCACCTGGGAATGGCCGACGCGCGGCACGGTGGCGCGCGGCTTCGATGCCGGCGGCAACAAGGGTCTCGATATCGCTGGCGAGCTGGGCCAGATCGTCGTCGCCAGCCGTGGCGGCCGGGTGGTCTACAGCGGCGCGGCGCTGAAAGGCTACGGCGAGCTGGTGATCATCAAGCACGACGAGCAGTACCTGTCGGCTTACGGCTACAACCGCAAGCGCCTGGTCAACGAAGGTGAAGAGGTGGGTCCCGGCCAGCCGATCGCCGAACTCGGCGAAGGTCCGGCGCAGAAGCCGCTGCTGCACTTCGAGATTCGCGACCGCGGCCGGCCGCTGGATCCCAGACGCCTGCTGCCAGCTCGTTGAACTGCCAGCAGAGATCGACTTACTGCGGCTGCTTCGCCTTCCACTCCTTGACCGCCGCCAGCGTGTTGGCCACGTGCTTGTCCGGGCTCAGTGCCGAATAGGCGTAGGAGACGGTGGAGTCCGGCAGGATCACGAACGAGGTGCGATCCGAGTAGCCGACCAGCGGAATCTTCGCGTCGTAAGACTTCGAAATCTTCAGATCCGGATCGGCTGCCACCGCGAACTTGTTGCGGCATTCGCTGACCGAGAACTTGTTCAGCGTGTCGATATCGTCCTTCGAGACGCCGATCACCGTCGCACCCAGCGCGTTGAATTCCTCGGTCGCTTCGGCGAACAGATGCGCTTCCACCGTGCAGCCCTTGGTGAATGCCGCCGGGTAGAAATACAGCACCACTGGGCCCTTCTTGAGCGCGTCGGCTAGCGCGAACTGGAATGGCTTGCCGGCCAGGGTTGCCTGGGTGGTGAAATCCGGTGCCTTGCTGCCAACCTTCAGCGCAGCCATCGCCGGCACCACGCAGCCCAGCGCAAGGGCCGCAGCAAGAAACTTCAGGCGCTGCCGGGAAACGACAGGATTCAAGGACATCGGGTGCCTCCGCAAGGGTTGTTGATTTTCTAGCTTACTCGCGGGGAGCTTGTGTGGATTCAATGCACAATTGTCAACACGACACGGAGTCGTGACACTGCGTGAGACACGAACGGTTCGATCAAGCACCCTAGATGACAGACGACCGCGCCATCCGCCTGCAGGCCTTGTTCGACGAAGCTTCGCTGCTGCCCTGGGATCAGCGCGGCGAATTTCTCGACCGTGTCTGCGCCGGCGACATCGCCTTGCGTCTGGACCTGGAGCGGCAACTGCGCAATGTCGGCGACACCGTCGTCGTTCTCGATCGCTCGGCGGTGACCGACGAAACCGAAGCGCCTCCTGAACCGCTGCAGGCGGGCACCTTGCTGGGCCCCTGGGAAATCGAGCGCCTGGTCGGCCAGGGCGGCATGGGCGAGGTCTATCAGGCCCGGCGGGCGGATCAGGCCTTCGAACTGCGGGTGGCGATCAAGCTGCTCAAACGCGGCCTGGACACCCATCAGGTGATTCGTCGCTTCCTGCTCGAGCGCCGCATCCTTGCCCAGCTCACCCATCCAAACATTGCCCACGCACTGGACGCTGGAGCAGCCCCGGACGGCCGCCCCTATCTGGTGATGGAGTACGTCGAAGGTCAGGCGATCACCGAGTACGCGCGCACTGGCACCAACGGACTGGCGCTGTCGATCACTGAAATGCTGCGGCTGATGATCGTCGTCTGCCAGGCCGTTCAGGAAGCGCACAAACGGCAGATCGTCCATCGCGATCTGAAGCCGTCGAACGTGTTGGTGACGGCGGAAGGGCAGGTCAAGCTGCTCGATTTCGGCATCGCCAAATCCCTCAGCGAAGAGGAAGTGGACGCCACCCGGATGGCCGGCGAAGCCACCGCGCTGACGCCGGCCTACGCCGCGCCCGAGCAGATTCTCGGCCAGGCGATCACGCCGGCTACCGATGTCTATGCACTCGGCGTGATGCTCTACGAACTGCTGACCGCACGCCTGCCGCATCGGCGCGAAGGACGATCGGCCAGCGTCATCGTCGTCGAGCTGGATAAGGAAACCGTGCTGCGGCCGAGCATCGTGCTGCGCCAGGAGCGCGGCCGGCTGCCGGAACCCGAACGTGCTTCACGTCTGCGCGAGGTGTCGAAGGATCTGGACCTGATCGCCCTCAAGGCCCTGCATCCGGATACCACAAGGCGTTATGCCGATGCCGAAGCGCTAGGCGACGACCTGCAACGCCTGCTCGATCAACGGCCGATTCTGGCGCGGCCTGACTCGCTGGCTTACAGCGCCAATCGCTTCGTGCGACGTAATCGACTGGTCGTGGCCGCAGCAACGGCAGTGATGGTGGCGCTGACGGCCGGCCTGAGCATTGCCATCTGGCAAGCCGGCATCGCCCGCACCGAGGCGCGCAGCGCGCTGTTGCAAAAACAGCGTGCCGAGCAGGTCAAGGAATTCATGCTCTCGGTGTTCAAGGAACAGGATCCTTACGAGCACACGCGTCAGCAGCAGCGCACGCCGCTGCAGCTGATCGTCGAGGCCGCCAAACGAGTCGATACCGATCTGAGTGGCGATCCCGAGATTCACGCCGAAGTGCTTGTCGAACTGGCCGGCATCCGGGTCAATCTCGGCGATGTCGCCGGTGCTCGCGAGATGCTGGAACGCGCGCTCGCTCAGCAGAAATCGATCTACGGCTCGGACAGCCTGCCGGTGGCGCGTAGCCTGATCGAACTGGCGCGAGCAGCGGACAAGGAAAAAGGCGATGGCTCCGCTGAGATCGAACCGAATGCGCGCGAGGCGCTGCGCATTCTGGTGTTGCCAGGGCAGGGCGATCGTCGCGCCCTTGCTGATGCCAAATTGCTGCTTGGTCGGGCGCTTGGGTTTTCCCGGGCCAGCACGACCGAAGCCTTGAATGTGCTTGAGGAAGCGCGGCAGATCGATGAAGCGATTGACGGCAAGGACAGCCGCGCAGCAGTCAATGTCCTGCTGGCGGAGATGGCGGTGTTGCGACGAGCCAGTCGAGTAGCCGAAGCGGAAACGGCGGCACGGGAGGCTATTGCAAGACTGGAGCGTATCGCCGGTCCAGAGAACATCCGTCTTGCGTATCCCCTGTCTGAGCTCGGTTCGCTATTGACTGAGCTGAGTCGATATTCTGAAGCAATTCCGGCGTTGCAGCGTTCTATTGCGATTCGGCGTAAGGAGCTAGGCGACAAGGCTCCTGGTTTGGCGATCAATCTGGCTTTTCTTGGTCAGGCCTATGCAAGTCTTAATCGCTTCGACGAAGCCGAAATAGCTTTTATTGAAGGCGAAAGTGCAGTGTCGGAGCATGACGAAGCCACACTCTATTATTTTCTGTTTCAACGCCTTACCTTTGAACAGAATGCTGAGCGATGGCCGGAGGCTGAAGCAGATGCCCGTCGTGTTTTTGCCCTCTCTCGCAAGCTGTATGGCGACGAGTATCCGTACACGTGGTGGGCAGCCTCTTCGTTGGGGTACGCGTTGGCATCACGAGGTCAGTACAGCTCAGCGGAGAAAATCCTCACGGAGGCCAGATCGCGGATGGAGGCTATCGTGGGTGCGGATGCATACGACAACGCGTTTCCCGCTTCAATGCTTGGCATCGAGAGATTGTTAAGTGGTAGACCTGAGGAGGCTCTCGAACCTCTGCGCAGCGCGCTTGCCTTAACAGAAGCCGTTTTTAATCGCACTACAACGACTTGGGCAACCAACGCTCTCAATCTCGCTGAAGCGCTGCTCCAGATTGATACGACGGCAGCGAGTTCGGAAGCAAAAGGGCTTATCGATCAGGCATTGCTAGTTTTCCAATCGTCATCGGAGCCGGTATTTCTCGCCAAAGCACTAATTGATAGAGGGCTTTGGCAGATAAACAATGGAAATAACTCCAGCGGCGTGAGGGATATGACTGAGGCAGATAAGTTGCTCAAGAACAATTTCGGTAACCACGACATTGATCTTGCTCGAATCCAGCGAGCCTTGAAACGCAAGTAAAAGCCATCGCGCGACTTCTCGAGCGATGGCGTGGTCGTTATCTCTGCTAAGTTGATCTAAGACTACCGAGCTGGCGGATCATTTCTCGGCGGCTGCGGCGGTCCGATAACTTTGATCGCGCCAACAATCACATTATTGCCTCTCGTCAAAACAGCGGCGACTCCACTAACCACAAGCTTGGGAATATTGAAGTCGTCTCTTGGTGGCTGCGGTGGTCCGATAACCTTGATCGCGCCAACAATGACGTTGTTCCCTTTGGTCAGTACGCTGGCAATGCCACTAACCACAAGCACTGGAATACGCGGAGCATCGGGATTAGGCATCAGCGACGGAAGGAGTCCGGTCAAGGACAAAGGCGGGCGATCGCCTCGCGGAAGCAAGATGGTCGACAAATTCGCAGCCGGCAGACCAGGCAAAGCTCGCGAACTGGCCAACGGCAGAGTCGGTAGCGACGTCAGAGCGGCCGGCGAAACTGAGCTGGTCAGCAAGGGCAGGCGCGCCAACGTGGCTGCCTGCGCAGCATTCGACAGCATTCCCAGTGCTGCCAACGCAAATAACAGAGTTTTCTTCATGGATCCCCTCCAAGCACGACAACGGTTAACAAACGTCAACTGACGAATTGATCACATCATGTACACATGGAAACGGTCAATGGAGTTTTTGTCGGGTGGCCAACAAAAATGCCTATCAACGATTGGAGATCTCGAAATTCAGCGTGAACAGGCCTGCCGGGTCGTCTGCAAACGATCTGCCGATCGACAGACTGCCGCCGGTCGGTAAGGTCATCTTCTGGCAGTAAGGCAGCAGGATTTCCTTGCCGTCGACTCCTTCTCTGAGCCAGGTGCCGTTGCGGCTGATGTCCTGCAGGAACCAGCAGTCGTCGATGCATTCGATCGTGGCGTGGGTCGATGACACCTTCAGTTCCGGATCGGGCACGACGAGATCGCAGGTATTGCCTCGGCCGATGAGCTTCTTCCGGTCATGGCTGGGGAAGGTCAGCGTGGTGTCTCCATGCCTGAGATGCAGCGTGGTCGACGACGCGGCCGTGTCCCGTTCGGCGGCGAACACGGTGGCTGTCGGCGCGCCCTGCGACTGCCAGCCCAGTGTCCAGACGTTGAACTTGCCCAGGCCTTTGAGCGATCGGCTACCGAAGGGCATGGCTTGCGTTCTCAGCGCCAGTGGCAACTGACCGAGACTTTCTTCAAGCAGGAAGATCTGCCCCGGCGCATCTTCGGCCATCTTGTGCAGGCGGGCGACGAAATTGATCGTCTGGCCGACGGCATCCTGGTGACCGTCGGTCAGCCGGAACTGCACCGGGCCGAAGTGGAAGCCGGCGTACAGGCGCAGGCCGACTTCCGACGCCAGCCGTTGCGCCTTGATCGCGATTTCGGCAGTGGCGGCAACCTGGTCCTGCTCGAAGACCGCCAGCACGTCGTCGCCGTAGGCCTTGATGAAGGTGGCGCCGCGGTCGCGTGCGGCGGCGATGATGCTGTCGAGCAGGTGATGAATCTGCCGGCCAGCTGCCAGTTCGCCGATCTCGCTGCGCAGTTTTGTCGATCCGGCGATATCGACGATCAGCACGCCGCAGTGACGCACGTCTTCTGACACCCTGGTCCCCGGTGATTTGCGTGACGCTGCTGTCACCTCGACATTCTGAACTTCATTGGCCGCTACCGGCAGCAGCAAATTCGCACGTCCGGGGCGGGGCCTGCAGGCCAGTTCGAGGGCGGCCAACCGTAGCAAAACGCTAGCCGTGACCGGCCGCGCATGCTGTAATTAGCGGCTCTTTCATCGCTGTTGTTGCGCAATCGTGCCG
Organism: uncultured Nevskia sp.; assembly: GCF_903885465.1. Taxonomy (GTDB): domain Bacteria; phylum Pseudomonadota; class Gammaproteobacteria; order Nevskiales; family Nevskiaceae; genus Nevskia. Next base: position 4,985 of record NZ_CAISIQ010000362.1, on the reverse strand, counting down.
ATCCGGCACCCGACCCGTCATCCGAGGATCCCTTGAACACCGTCTTCCCGCGCATCGAGCGCCTGCCGCCCTACGTCTTCAATATCGTCGGTGACATGAAGAAGGCGGCCCGAGCTCGTGGCGAGGACGTCATCGATTTCAGCATGGGCAACCCGGATCAGCCGACGCCGAAGCACATCGTCGACAAGCTGGTCGAGGCGTCCGTCCGTGGCACCGAGAGCGACTATGTGCGCCCGGAAGTCCACGACGAGGACGGCACCCATACCCATCGCTACTCGGTCTCGAAAGGCATTCCCCGCCTGCGCCGTGCGATGGCGACCTGGTACAAGCGCCGCTATGACGTCGACCTGAACGCCGAGACCGAGGTCATCGCGACCATCGGTTCGAAGGAAGGCCTGGCTCATCTGGCGTTCGCCACGCTCGCCCCTGGCGACACCGTGCTGGTGCCGAACCCTGCGTATCCGATCCACCCCTTCGGCGTGGTGCTGGCGGGTGCCGACGTGCGCCACGTCCGCTTTCCGCAGGACGATCCGAATCACGACATCTTCTTCGAGGAACTGCGCAAGGCGATCAAGGAATCGACGCCGACGCCGAAGATGCTGATCCTGAATTTCCCGTCGAACCCGACGGCGCAATGCGTGGAGCTGGATTTCTTCGAGCGCGCCGTGGCGATCTGCCGCGAGCACGAGATCTGGCTGATCCACGATCTGGCCTATGCCGACATCGTCTTCGACGGCTACAAGGCGCCGAGTGTGCTGCAGGTGCCGGGTGCGAAGGACGTGGCGGTCGAGTTTTTCACCCTGTCGAAGAGCTATAACATGCCGGGCTGGCGGGTCGGCTTCATGGTCGGAAACCCGGTCCTGGTCGCAGCGCTCGCGCGGATCAAGAGCTATCTCGACTACGGCATGTTTACGCCGATCCAGGTCGCCTCGATTGCTGCCCTCGAAGGCCCGCAGGACTGTGTGGCCGAAATCTGCGAGATGTACCGCAAGCGGCGTGACGTGCTGGTCGAGGGCCTGCTGGCCGCCGGCTGGCCGGTGACCAAGCCGAGGGCGACGATGTTCATCTGGGCGCAGATTCCCGAATCGCACCGGCATCTCGGCTCGCTGGAATTCTCCAAGCAGCTGATGGAGCAGGCGCATGTCGCGGTGTCGCCCGGCATCGGCTTCGGCGAGTACGGTGACGACTACGTGCGCTTCGCACTGATCGAGAACGAGCACCGCACGCGTCAGGCGACGCGCTCGATCAAGAAGTTTCTGAAAGCGAGCCTCAAGGCCGCCAAGCCATGAGCGAGCCGCTGAAAGTCGGCATCGTCGGCCTCGGCACGGTCGGGCAGGGTGTCGTCCGCGTGCTTCAGAAGAATGCGGCGGCAATTGCCGCACGTGCTGGCCGGGCAATCGTGGTCACCGACGTATCGGTGCGCAACGCGGCTGCCAGCCGTGACTGCTCGCTGGCTGGCATCCGCGTGCACGCAACCCCGGAAGCGGTGGTGGCGGCCGATGTCGATGTGATCTGCGAACTGATTGGCGGCACTGATCTCGCGAACGACCTGATCCTGGCGGCGCTGGCCGGTGGCAAGTCGGTGGTCACGGCGAACAAGGCGTTGATCGCCGAGAAGGGCAATGCCCTGATCGCCGATGCCCAGGCCCGTGGCCTGAGCCTGGCCTTTGAAGCGGCCGTGGCCGGCGGCATTCCGATCATCAAGGTGCTGCGCGAAGGCCTGACGGCGAACGATATCGACAGCCTCGCCGGCATCATCAACGGCACCTCGAATTACATCCTCACCCAGATGACGGTGAAGGGGCAGAGCTTCGCGGATGCGCTGAAGGATGCTCAGAAGCTCGGCTACGCCGAAGCCGACCCGACCTTCGATGTCGAAGGCATCGACGCCGCCCACAAGCTGACCATCCTCGCTTCGATCGCGTTCGGCACGCCGCTGAACTTCGCGGCGGTGTCGACCGAAGGTCTGTCCAAGGTGCAGGCTGAGGACATCCAGCTGGCCCGTGAACTCGGCTACCGGATCAAGTCGCTCGGCATCGCCAAGCGCAGCGAGCACGGCGTCGAACTGCGCGTCCATCCGACGCTGGTGCCGGACGATCATTTGCTGGCCAAGACGGATGGCGCGCTGAACGCCGTCCGCGTTCATGGCAATGCGGTCGGCCAGACCGTCTACGTCGGCCGTGGCGCCGGTGGTGAACCGACCGCGTCGGCGGTGATCGCCGATCTGGTCGACATCGCTCGCCTGAACGGTGCTGCGCCGGTCATCCCCGCGCTCGGGTTCACGGCCGCTGCGCTGGCGGCCCAGCCGACCCTGGGCATCGAAGCGATCGAATCCGCGTACTACCTGCGCCTCACCGTCGCCGACGAGCCAGGCGTGCTGCGCGCGCTGACCACGATCCTGGCCGATGCCGATATCTCGGTGGAAGCGATCCTGCAGAAGGAACCGGAAGACCATGAAGATGCGCGCATCGCGATCATCACCTCGGTGATCAGCGGCAGCCGCTTCGACGCCGCGCTGGAGCGCATTCGGGCGCTGCCGTTCGTGCGGCCGGACATGAGCCGTCTCAGAGTCGAGCATTTCGAATAAGTGATGCCTTTCTCCCTCTCCCACCGGAAGAGGGCCGGGGTGAGGGAGCGCCGCTCGATTCAGAGTGGCTATGCCGGAAACGGCGGCACTCACCCCAACCTCTCTCCCGGTCGGAGAGGGGCTACAAAAATCGGAGCAACCCCGTGACTCGTTACACCGGAATCATCGATGCCTACCGCAGCCGTCTCCCGTTGCCCCCGGAAGCCAAGGCCATCAGCCTCGGCGAAGGCCGCACGCCGCTGATCAAGCTCGACAACCTCGTTCGCCATGAAGGCGTCGAGGCGGACATCTACGTCAAGTTCGAAGGTACCAACCCGACCGGTTCGTTCAAGGATCGCGGCATGACCATGGCCGTGACCGAGGCCGTGCATCGTGGTGCCAAAGCGATCCTGTGCGCGTCGACCGGCAACACGTCCGCCGCCGCCGCCGCCTACGCCGCGCGCGCTGGTATCAAGTCCTTCGTGCTGATTCCGGAAGGCAAGATCGCCATGGGCAAGCTGGCCCAGGCCGTGGTTCACGGTGCGACCATCGTGCAGGTGCGCGGCAACTTCGATGACGGCATGCGGCTGGTCAAGGAAGTGTCGGAAACCTCGCCGGTGGTGCTGGTCAATTCGGTCAATCCGTATCGCCTTCAGGGCCAGAAGACGGCCGCTTTCGAGATCGTCGAAGCGCTCGGCGAAGCCCCGGACTACCACTGCCTGCCGGTCGGCAATGCCGGCAACATCACCGCGCACTGGATCGGCTATTCGGAATGTGCCGGCACCGGCACTCAGGCTTGCTTGCTGTGCAAGGGCAACTGCACGTTCTGCCAGACTGGCAGCACGAGCAAGCGGCCGAAGATGATCGGCTATCAGGCCGCCGGCAGCGCGCCGTTCATGCGTGGTGCGGCCGTCAAGAACCCGGAAACGGTCGCCACCGCGATCCGCATCGGCGACCCGCAGAGCTGGGATCCGGCCTGGATTGTCCAGAAAGAGTCCGGCGGCTGGTTCGATGAATGCACGGATGCCGAAATCCTCGCCTGTCAGCGTCTGCTGGCCGAGCAGGAAGGCGTGTTCTGCGAGCCGGCATCGGCAACCTCGCTGGCCGGCGCGCTGCGCGATCTGAAGAGCGGCAAGATTCCGGCCGGCTCGACCGTCGTCTGCACCTTGACCGGCAACGGCATGAAGGACCCGGACATCATCCTCAAGGGTGGCTTCCCGGCGCTGATCGAAGTCGATGCCGTGAAGAGTGCAGTCGAGCGGGTGCTGGTCGATCGGCTGTAGTCCGACGCTGACTCGACGGTGAGCCGCGCGCCGACCATCCGCCGTCGTCCGCCCGGCCAGCCGCAAGCGCTGCCGGCTTCGCTGCCGCCGGTGCTGCGCCGCGTCTATGCGGCGCGTGGCCTGAGCGATCCTGCGCAACTGGCGCTCGATCTGAAGCACTTGCTGCCGCCGGATCAGCTGCTGGGGATTGGCCGCGCCGCCGAATTGCTGGCCCAAGCCATTCGCGAGCAGAAGCGCATCGTCATTGCCGGCGATTACGACGCCGATGGCGCCACTGCCACGGCCGTCGCCGTGCTTGGTTTGAAAGCGCTCGGTGCGGCCAGCGTCGGTTACGTGGTTCCCAACCGCTTCACGATGGGCTACGGGCTGTCTCCGCCACTGGTCGAGCTGGCGCGCGGGCAGGGCGCTGAACTGCTGGTGACGGTCGTCAACGGCATCGCCAGCCTGGCCGGCATCGAAGCCGCAAATGCGATCGGTTTGCCAGTCGTGGTCACCGACCATCATCTCGCCGGGCCGGAATTGCCGGCCGCGGCGGCGATCGTCAATCCGAACCAGCCGGGCTGCCCGTTCGCGAGCAAGCATCTGGCCGGTGTCGGGGTGATGTTCTACGTGCTGCTGGCGCTGCGTGCCCGGCTGCGGACCGAAGGTGCGTTCGGTGCGGGTAGCGGCCCGAACCTCGCCGAGCTGCTTGATTTGGTCGCGCTGGGAACGGTCGCCGATGTCGTCAAGCTCGATTACAACAACCGCATCCTCGTGCAGCAGGGGCTGGCGCGCATCCGTGCCGGACGGGCACGGCCGGGGCTGATGGCGCTGCTCGAAGCGGCGGGCCGCACGCCGGAACGGATCAATGCCGGCGATCTCGGCTTCGTGCTCGGTCCGCGTCTCAATGCTGCCGGTCGGCTCGATGACATGGCGCGCGGTATCGAATGCCTGCTGGCGTCGGATCGCGACACAGCACTGCCGATCGCCCAGGAACTCGACAAGCTGAATCGCGAACGACGCGGTATCGAAGCGCAGATGCGCGACGACGCGCTGGCGCTGGTTGCCGAAAGCGACGATGTCGGTGTGGTGCTGCACGAGCCGGATTGGCATGAAGGCTTTTACGGCAACAGAACCGTTTCGTTTGTGGGTGGGCG
>NZ_CAISIQ010000361.1 GCF_903885465.1 uncultured Nevskia sp. | reverse complement strand
CTGCTCGCTGGCGCGGCGCAGTTCGATCTCGTGTTCCAGCGATTGCGAATGCAGATGCAACTGGTCCAGTGCGGCCTGCAGTTCTGCCTTGCGCCGATACAGCTCCAGGAACACGCTGACCTTGGAGCGCAGGATCACTTCGTTGACCGGCTTGGCGATGTAGTCGACCGCGCCGGAGCCATAGCCTTTCAAACGATGCATGTCGTCGTAGGCAGCGCTGATGAAGATGATCGGCGTCTGGTTCGAGCTGTCGTCTTCACTGAGCAATTGAGCGACTTCGAAGCCGTCCATCTCCGGCATGTTGACGTCGAGCAGGATCAGCGCGAAGTGCTGATCCAGGCAGGCGGCCAGCGCGGCGTTGCCGGAATCGGCTTCGACCAGCTCGGCGCCAGCCTTGGCCAGCAGGCGGCGCAGGGCCAGGCGATTCGGGGCGTGATCGTCGACGATCAGGATCTTCGGCGTGGGCAGCGCCGTCAGTCCGGTGGGTAGCAAACTCGGCGGGGCTTCGATCATGGCGGACAGCAGCATTCGTTGATCCTGCGGGCAATGGCGGTCAAGGTCAGTACTTCGTCGGCGCCGGCACGTGTCAGCGCTGCCAGCGGCATCTGCGGTGCTTCGGCTTCCTTCGGGTCCTGCACCAGGGCGTAGCCACCGCGCTGGCGCACCTGGACGAGGCCATCGGCACCATCGTCATTGGCACCGGTCAGCACCACGGCGAGCAGCGACTCGGCGTAGACATCGGCCGCGGAGGCGAACAGCACGTCGACTGCGGGACGCACAAAGCGCACCCGAATGTCCGTCGACAGCATGAATCGGCGATCCGCCTCGATCAGCAGGTGATAGCCCGAAGGTGCGAGATGGACGATGCCCGGCGTCACCGGCTGGCGCTCTTCGGCTTCGTGCACCGGCAACGGCGACTGCCTGGCCAGCAGTTCGACGAGCAAGCCGCTGTCATCGTCCTGGCCGCGATGGCAGAGCACGATCACCGGTACCTGCAGATCGGCGCGCAGGCCGGACAGCACCGTGCTCAGCGCCTTCAGGCCACCCGTTGAACAGCCGATCACCACCGCAGCGCGTTGAGCCACCACACTCATGCCGCACTGACGGCGCCGAGCCGGTAGATGCGGGCGCGGCCGTCGACCGCTTCGAACTCGCGGGCATTCGGTGCAAAGCTGATGCTTTCCTTGTTGCCGAGACACAGGAAGCCGCCGCGGACCAGGCTGTCACGAAACAGGCCGAGCACATGATCCTGCAGCGGATTGGTGAAGTAGATCAGTACGTTCCGGCAGAGGATCAGATGCGCCTCGCAAAACACGCCGTCGGCCACCAGATTGTGATTCGCGAAAGTGATGTTGCGCTTGAGGCTTTCGTCGAGCTTGATGTGATCGTACTTGGCGATGCAGTAGTGATTCAGCGTGTGCTGGCCACCGGCAGCGAGATAGTTCTCGGCGTAGGCACGCGCCTCGCTGACCGGGAAGATGCCTTCCTGCGCGGCTCCCAGCGCCACATCGTTGAAATCGGTCGCGTAGATCTGCGTGCGGTCGTAAAGGCCGGCTTCGTCGAGCAGGATCGCCAGCGAATAGACCTCTTCGCCACGCGCGCAGCCAGCCTGCCAGATGTTGATGTGCGGGTACGAGGCCAGCACCGGAAACACTTCGCTGACCAGCGCCTGGAACACCGTGGGATTGCGGAACATTTCCGACACCGGCACCGACAGGCCGGCGATCACCAGAGGCAGCGCTTCATCCTCGCGCAGCAGCTTCGCGGTCAGCTCGCTGATGGTGTGGCAGCTCAAGCTCATCGCCAGGTTCTGCACCCGGCGCTTCAGCGAAGCGCGGGCGTAGCCGCTGAAGTCATAGCCGTGGCGCAGCTGCAGCGCGCGCACGAACAGTTCGAGTTCGACGTCCTCGGGATCGGGGCGATTCAAGCGCTCGGACTCTTTTTACGCGCGGGGCAAAGCCGTCCCTGGCGCGGCAGCGGTCTCTTTGAGTAGCCCGGCCCGGCCATCCCTGACCGGGCATTCGCCCCCGTAGCGGCAATGCCGCTAAGCACGGGGGCTCATCCAGACCCGCATCATCGACAGCAACTTGTCGACATCGATGGGTTTGGACAGATAGTCGCTGGCGCCCGCTTCCAGGCATTTCTCGCGATCGCCGCGCATGGCTTTCGCGGTCAACGCGATCATCGGCAGCTTGTTGAACTTCGGCTGCGCCCGGATTTCACGCATCGTTTCGTAGCCATCCATGCCGGGCATCATGATGTCCATCAGCACCAGGCTGATCTCGACATTGTCATCGAGCTGCTTCAGCGCCTTGTGGCCATCCTGCGCCATTAGCACTTTCAGACCGCGTGCCCGCAGCGCTTTCGATAGCGCGAAGATGTTGCGCATGTCGTCGTCGACCACCAGCACGGTCTTGCCAGCGAGGCGCGGATCGGCTTCGCGCACCGGCGGCGGCGCGGCCGGCTTCAGCGAGTGCAGGAACAGGCTGACCTCATCGAGCAGCCGCTCCGGCGAGCGCAGACCCTTGATGACGATCGAGTCGGTGTACTGACGCAGCTGCAGACTTTCTTCGCGCGACAGCTCGCGCCCGGAATGGATCACCACGGGCGGCAGCGGGCCGGACCGCGATGCGATTTCGAGGAACTCCTGGCCGGACATGCCGGGCAGATTGAGATCGAGCACGATGCAGTCGAAGCGAGCCTTGGCCAGCTGCTCCAGGCCTTCCTCGCCGCTGGCAGCATCGACGAGTTCGACGCCGGCATCGTTGAGCAAGCTGCGCATGGCCAGGCGCGAAGCCGAGTCATCATCGATCAGCAGCACTCGGCGCACCGTATCCACGCCGCCCGGATGAAGCAGGCGATCGAAGGCCGACAGCAGCGCCGCCTTCGACACCGGCTTGGTCAGGAAGCCGATCGCGCCGGCTTCGAGACCGCGCGCGGCATCGTCGGTGGCGGAAATGAAGTGCACCGGAATGTCCTTCAGCGAAACGTCCGCCTTCATCCGGTCGATCACCGCCCAGCCGTCCATGCCCGGCAGCATCACGTCGAGCAGGACGCCAGCCGGACGGAACTCGCGGACCAGCTTCAGGCCCGATTCGCCATCGCCGGCCGCCAGCACGCGATAGCCGCGACGGCGAATCAGCTCAGCCAGGATGCGGGCGAAGGCCGGATCGTCCTCGACGATCAGGATCACCGTGTCGTCGCCACTGATCAGCTCGCGGTCGTCAGTGATCGTCGGCGCCGGCGGCAGGCTCTGCACGGGCGCCGCGCTGGGCTTCGCTGCGGCAGTTAGCGGCGCGGCTTCGAACGAAGATGCTTCGCTTGCCATCGGCAGCGGCTCGGCTTCGAACGCCGGCGGTTCCTCCGGCAGCAGCACGGTGAAGGTGCTGCCGCTGCCGAAGCGGCTCTGCATGGCAATGTCGCCGCCCAATCGCCGCGCCATGCCGCGGGCGATCGACAGGCCCAGCCCGGTGCCGCCGAACTGCCGGCTGGTGCCGGCATCGACCTGCTGGAAGGTCTGGAACATCTTGTGGAACTTGTCTTCCGGAATGCCGATGCCGGTATCGCTGACCGCGATCGCCAGGCATTGCTCGCGCCCGAGCCCCGGCGGCAGACGCTGGCCGAGTTCGGGGCGACTGATGCGCAGCTCGACCTTGCCGGCG
>NZ_CAISIQ010000360.1 GCF_903885465.1 uncultured Nevskia sp. | reverse complement strand
GCGGAGGCGGAGGCGGCGGCTTGATCAGCTTCAGCTGCACCACTTCGTTGACCGGCTTGCGCGCCTTGCTGCCATCGCTGCCGAGCATCGCCACCAGCCCGTAGAGCAGCACGGCAGCGGCCAGCGCGGCGGCGACATAGAGCCGCTGCTTGCGCTTGCGCTGGGCCTGCTGGCGCGAACTCAGAGCCATATCGAAATCACTGCACCAGCCGCTGGGTGACCAGGCCCAGCTGGGTGATGTCGAGCTGGCCGAGCAGCGCCAGCACGTCGATGACGTTCTTGTACTGGGTCTCGCCGTCGCCGCGGACGATCACCGGCAGATCGGGAATCTGTGCCTTCTTCTGGCGCAGCTTGTCTTCCAGCTCGGCCAGGGTCACCGGCACCGCGTCCATGAAGATCTTGCCGTCGTTGGTGATGGTGATCGCCACGGTTTTCGACTTCGCCAGCGACGGCTGGCTGGACGCCTGCGGCAGGTTGACCTTGATGCCCTGCACGGCGGCCGTGGTCATGATGATGAAGATCACCAGCAGCACGTAGGCGAGATCGAGCATCGGCGTGATGTTGATTTCGTCGTACGGCTTGTCTTCGCTTGAGGCTTGCATGGCTGGTCTCCGCCGTAGTTTTTCTGCTTGATCCGGGGGGCGGGATCAGCGGTGGCCGACGGCCGCGCGGATGTTGTGACCGTCGTTGCCGGCCGGATACATCTCGGCCATGCGGGTGACGAACTCATCGACGAAAACGGCCATGTTGGCCTGGATATCCTTGATCCGGCCGAGCAGGAAGTTGTAGGCAAACAGCGCCGGAATCGCGACCGCCATGCCGGCGACGGTGGCCAGCAGCGCTGCCGAAATGCCCGGCGCAATCGCGTTGACGTTGACTTCGCCGGCGGCGGCGATCGAGGCGAAGGTGATCATCACGCCGACCACGGTGCCGAGCAGGCCGATGAAGGGGCCTCCGGAAATCGCGATGGTCAGCACCACCATGCCCTTGGACAAGCGCTGGTTCTCGCGCACCGAGGTGGCGTCCACCGAAGCGCGGATCGACTCGATCGATTCCGCCGACAGCGCGCCGGGGCGGCCCGCGATCTCGAAGCGATGAAGGATTTCACGAATGCCGGACTTGTACATCCGGTACAGCGAGGAATCCTCGAGCTGGTCGCGCTCGTCCTCGTTCAGCGGCTGCACGCTTTCCAGATTGGTGAGATCGCTGCGCAGCGTCTGGAACTGACGGGTGAACAGATCGTTGGCGCGGTTGGTACGGCCGCAGTAGCCGCCCTTGGTGTACATCACCGCGTACGAGGCCAGCGCGATCAGCGCCAGGATGGCGATGATCACCCAGGCGTCGACGGTGACCGACTGCATGATGATGCCGACGTAGCCGGTGGAGAAACCGGACAGGCCTTCGTCGGCGCCGAACTGCAACAGCTTGTCTTCGACACCCTGATTGTTCGCCGCCAGCAGCAGCCAGCCCGGGCTGCGCGCGCTGTGGGCGATCTGCAGTTCGTCGATCTCGCCGGTGTAGCCGCTGTTGCCGTCGGCGGCAGCCGCGCCCAGGCTGATTGCGCTGTTCAGCGCCGGCAGCGGGCCGGTGACGGTCGCGACGGATTGACCATCGACATAGAGCGCGCCATCGGTCGAACCATTGCCGCCGAAGACCACGGCGAGGTGATGCCAGCTGGCGGTAGCGATCGCGGCAACGGGCGCCGAACGGCGACTGCCGGCGGCATCGCTGATCTCGACATACGGCGTGCCGCGATCCAGGCCGATGAGCAGCGCGTTGTCGCCCTCGCGCTGAGCGAACAGCACGGCGGTCTGGTCGGCGGTCTCCGGGTTGATCCAGGCCGACCAGGTCAAGGGCGCGCCGGCTGCGACATTCAGCGTCGTCGACGGTGCTGCGCTGATCGCCTGCGCACCGTCGAACTTCGCCGAGCCACCGATCAGGCCGCTGTCATTGGTCGCCGCTGCATTGAGGGCGTTGTTGCGCGAGCGGCTGGCGTCGACCGGTGGCTGGCCGGCCTGGCCCTCAGCCGGCGAGAAATGCCAGACCAAGCTCTGGCTGTCGTCATAGCTCAGGCTGGCATCGCCTTCCTTGGCCGCCTTGGCGTTGCCGTAATAGAGCCAGAACTTCACCGGCGCGCCGGCCTTCACGGCTGGCAGATGAACCCAGACGAAGCCCATGTTGAACACCGGGTCGAACTTCTCGACATGGAACTTCAGCGGCGTCGCATCGTCCTCGGCGATGAAGCGCAGATCGCCGCCATCAGGGTTGGCATCGCTGAACTTCATGACGCCTTCGTGCAGGCGCACCAGCACCACGGTATCGCCGACTTCACCGGTGACACCGGCCGCCGCCGCATCGGCGGTGATCGGCTTGCGGAACGACCATTCCTTGTTCCACCAGGCGGAGGCGCTGAGCGGCATCAGCAAGCAGAGCAGCCCAGTGAAAGTGGCGGTGCGGAGGATCGACGGCAGGCTCATGGGTTTTCCGGAGGGACGCTGACTGAAAATGGAAAGAGGCTTGAAGGCGGGCATCAGAACGAACCGAGCACGCGGAACAACACGCGACTGTCACCGGCGCGGGTGTTGGTGGTGCTGTTGATCGGATTGGCCCAGTCGACGCTGCCGCTGACGTGGCCGAGCAGCCTGAAATCGAAGCCGAAGCCGAAGCTGGCCAGGCGCAGATCGGACGGCGTATCGGCGATCGGCTGGCGGACGCGCAGCACGGCGCTGTCGGCGAAGGCGTAGGCGCGCAGGGTTTCCACCGGCCGGAAGCTGTCGCCGATATCGAGGTAATCGGCCAGCGGCGGGCTGCGCAGTTCCATCGTGCTACTGATGCCGTAATCACCGAGTGCCGAGGCTTCGAGATAGCCGCGCACGGTGTCGGCGCCGCCGGCGGAGAACTGCTCGTTGGAGATCAGCGGCTGATCGGTGAGCT
>NZ_CAISIQ010000359.1 GCF_903885465.1 uncultured Nevskia sp. | reverse complement strand
GCGCTCGGTCAGCCATGGTTCGATGATGGGCTTCGTCGAGATCGAGAAAATCGTTTTCGGTGAACGCAGCTCGATCCTCGTCGACCCCGGCGAGGAAAAGCTGAAAGCGGAATTCGCCAATGTGTCCCGCACCTTCGTGCCGGTGCATGCCATCGTCCGCATCGACCAGGTCGACAAGGCCGGCGCCGCGCGGATCATGGCGGGCGGTGAATCCGGCAAGGTCATGCCGTTCCCGGTGTTCACCGGCGGTGGCGACCATAAGTCCTAGGCCTGCCACGTTCGGGGTTGCGTGATGCGCTTTGCCTATCTCGGCAGCGGCAGCAAGGGCAATGCGCTGATCGTCGAGGCCGGCGATACCCGCGTGCTGCTCGACTGCGGCCTGCCGCTGGTCGAGGTCGATATGCGTCTCGCGCGGCTCGGTCTCATGGCCAGCGATCTGACCGCGATCATCGTCACCCACGAGCATGGCGATCACATCGGTGGCGTGGCGAAACTCGCGCGTCGCAACAAGCTGCCGGTCTGGCTGACCGCCGGCACGCGGGCTGCGTGGAAAGCGGCGCCGGATGAATGGGTGCGCACCTTGAGCCCGCATCGGCCAATCACCCTCGGCAATTTCGAGATCACGCCGTACCCGGTGCCGCACGATGCCCGCGAGCCCTGTCAGTACGTGTTCGGCCATGCCGGCAAGCGGGTTGGCGTGCTCACCGATGCCGGCAGCGTCACGCCGTACATGCGCGAATCGCTGACCGGGCTGGACGCGTTGCTGCTCGAGTTCAACCACGATCGGCAGATGCTGCTGAACGGCCCGTATCCGTCTTTCCTCAAGCAGCGCGTCGCCGGCCCCAAAGGCCATCTGAGCAATGCCCAGGCGGCCGAGCTGCTCGGCAGTCTCGATATTTCACGGCTTCAGCACCTGGTGCTGACCCATCTTTCCGAAACCAACAACACTCCGGAGCACGCGCTGGCAGCGGCTTCCGAAGTACTTGGCGCCCAGCCCGACTGGCTGGTCTGCGCCCACCAGGACGCCGGCCTCGACTGGCGTCACGTCAACTGAGCGAGAACTGATTGGCCATGAGTCTGCACATCCTGTCCGGTGGCACCGCGCTGTCCGCGTTTCGCATCGAGCGCCTGCGCTTAAGCCTGGCAAGCCATGCGCCGGCGGTCAGCGGGCTGCGCGCCGTCGAGTTCTTCATGGTCGAAGCTGACGGTGTCGACGAAGCGGCGTTGTGCACGCTGCTCGATGCCACGACGGCTCAGCTTCCGACTGCCGACGCGATGCTCTACATCGTGCCGCGCCTCGGCACCCTGAGCCCCTGGGCGAGCAAGGCCACGGACATCGCCAAGGTCTGCGGGCTGAAGGGCGTCAAGCGTGTCGAGCGCGGGCGTCTCTACCTGCTCGATGGCTTGACGAGCCTGCCGGCTGCAGCGCTGGCCGATCTGCATGACCCGATGACCGAATCGGTGCTGACCACGGTTGCCGATCTGCAGCACGTCTTCGCCAGCGGCACGCGCCGCAGCCTGCGCAAGGTCGATGTGCTGAGTGGCGGCCGCGAGGCGCTGGTCAAGGCCAACCGCGACTGGGGCCTGGCGCTGTCGGCGGACGAGATCGACTACCTCGTCGCCCATTACACCGGCGCGGCCAAGAACCCGACCGACGCCGAGCTGATGATGTTCGCGCAGGTCAACAGCGAGCATTGCCGACACAAGATCTTTAACGCCGAATTCACCGTCGACGGCACGGTTCAGCCGGACTCGCTGTTCGGCATGATCAAGCTCACCTACAAGGCTTCGCCGGAAGGGGTGTTGTCCGCGTACAAGGACAACGCGTCAGTGATCGAAGGCCATCAAGCGATGCGCTTCTTCCCGGACAGCGACCGCGCCTGGCGCGAGCACGCCGAGCCGGTGCACATCCTGATGAAGGTCGAGACCCATAACCATCCGACCGGCATCTCGCCGGCTGCCGGTGCGGCAACCGGCTCCGGCGGCGAAATCCGTGACGAAGCGGCGACCGGTCGGGGTGGTCGTCCGAAGGCAGGCCTGTCCGGCTTCACGGTGTCGAACCTGCGGATTCCCGGTTTCGTGCAGCCCTGGGAACAGGACTTGGGCAAGCCCGCGCGCATCGCCAGCGCCCTGCAGATCATGCTCGACGGCCCGATCGGCGCCGCCGCGTACAGCAACGAATTCGGCCGTCCGGTGCTGAATGGCTACTTCCGCACCTACGAACAGAAACTGCCGGACGGCAGCATGCGCGGCTACCACAAGCCGATCATGATCGCCGGCGGCTACGGCAACATCCGCGGCCAGCATGTGGAAAAGCTGGCGGTGGTCGAAGGCGCAAAGCTGGTCGTGCTCGGCGGCCCGGCGATGTTGATCGGCCTCGGCGGCGGTGCCGCGTCGTCGATGGCGACTGGCGCTTCGAGCGCCGAACTGGACTTCGCCTCGGTGCAGCGCGCCAACCCGGAACTGGAGCGGCGCTGCCAGGAAGTCGTCGACCAGTGCTGGGCGCTCGGCGAGCAGAACCCGATCCTGTCGATCCACGATGTCGGTGCCGGCGGCATTTCCAACGCGCTGCCGGAACTGGTGCACGCCGATGATCGCGGCGGCCATTTCAAGCTGCGCGATGTGCAGAGCGCTGATCCGGCGCTGAGCCCGATGGAAATCTGGTGCAACGAATCGCAGGAGCGTTACGTCCTCGCGATCGCGCCGGAATCGGTCGCCGTGATCCAGGCGATGTGCGAACGCGAGCGCTGCCCGTTCGCCGTGGTCGGCACCGCGACCGCCGTGCAGCAGCTGATCGTCGAAGACACGCTCGACGGGACCTTGCCAATCGACATGCCGATGCCGGTGCTGCTCGGCAAGCCACCGAAGATGCAGCGAGTGACCTTGCGCAAGCATCCGGTCAGCGCGCCGCTGGCCTATCCGCCAGCCAGCGATGCGGCGCAGAAGGCTTTCATCAAGGACGCCGCCGAGCGGGTGCTGAAGCTGCCGACGGTCGCCTCGAAGCAGTTCCTGATCACCATCGGCGATCGCACTGTCGGTGGCCTCACCGTGCGCGACCAGATGGTCGGCCCCTGGCAGACGCCGGTCGCCGATGTCGCCGTGACCGCAACCGGTTTCGAAGCGACGACGGGCGAGGCGATGGCAATGGGCGAGCGTCCGACCATCGCCCTGCTCGACGCCGCCGCCAGCGGCCGCATGGCGGTTGCCGAAGCGGTGCTGAACATCGCTGCTGCCCACATCACCAAGCTGTCCGACATCCGCCTGTCGGCGAACTGGATGGCTGCCTGCGGCCAGGGTGACGAGGACGCGCGCCTGTTCGACGCGGTGGAGGCGATCGGCCGCGAGCTGTGTCCGGCGCTCGGCATCGCGATCCCGGTCGGCAAGGATTCGCTGTCGATGAAGTCGGTCTGGCAGGACAACGGCGAAACCAAGACCCAGACCTCGCCGCTGAGCCTGGTGATCACCGCGTTCGCGCCGGTTGCCGATGTGCGCAAGACGCTGACACCTCAGCTCAAGGCCGAAGCCGCTAGCCGGCTGATGCTGGTCGATCTTGGCGCTGGCAAGAACCGCTTGGGCGGTTCAGCGCTGGCGCAGGTGTTCGGCGCGGTCGGTGACACGGCGCCGGATCTCGACGATCCCGCGCGCCTGAAGGCCGCGTTCGACTGGCTGCAGGCCATGAACGCGCAGGGCAAGCTGCTGGCCTATCACGACCGTTCCGACGGCGGCCTGTTCGCCTGCTTGAGCGAAATGGCTTTCGCCGGGCGCAGCGGCATTGATGTCGCGCTCGATGCGCTGGGGCCCGATCCGGTCGCGGCGCTGTTCAACGAGGAGCTTGGCTTCGTCGTCCAGCTGAAGCTCGCCGATGTCGATGCCGCGGTCGCCAGCGCGCGTGCCGCCGGCCTGCACGCCGGCCTGATCGGCGAAGCCAGCGCCGACGAGAAGATCACTATTCATCACGGCGGCAAGACCGTGTTCAGCAACGAGGTCCAGACGCTGTACCGCAACTGGGCCGAGACCAGTCATCGCATCGCGTCCCTGCGCGACAACCCGGATTGCACGCGCGAAGAGTTCGACGCGGCCGGCGACATGGCCGATCCGGGCTTGAGCGTGCGCCTGACATTCGAGCCGACCGTGGCTGCGCCTCGAATCGGCAAGCGTCCGAAGGTTGCCGTGCTGCGCGAGCAGGGCGTCAACGGTCAGGTCGAGATGGCCTACGGTTTCCACGCCGCCGGCTTCGATGCCGTCGACGTGCACATGAGCGACATCCTCGAAGGCCGCGTGCAACTCGCCGACTTCGCCGGCCTCGCGGCCTGCGGCGGCTTCTCGTATGGCGATGTGCTCGGCGCCGGCCAGGGCTGGGCACGCTCGATCCTGTTCAACGCGCGCGCACGCGAGCAGTTCTCGAGCTTCCTCGCG
>NZ_CAISIQ010000358.1 GCF_903885465.1 uncultured Nevskia sp. | reverse complement strand
TGGCCACGGTCGCCTACCGGTTCTGAGCCTTGCACCGAGGCCGGGCGCAATGCCCGGCCTTTCTCAGGGCTGATGCGAGATCAAGAAATGAACGTTTACCGATCCGGCCTCAGGGCCGGAGTTTTTTCCGTTGTGCTCGCCATGATGGCCTTGATGCCGCAAGCCTTCGCTGCAAAGGCCAAGTCGCAAGTCGGGGACTTCCCGAAAGCGAAGGTCGCGCTGGTTGGCGGCACCTTCATCAACGACGCGCTGCTGAATTCCAGCGGCATTCTCAAAGGCAGCTTCACGATCAAGACCAAGGTCGGCCTGTCGCCGGTGATCTGGTATGGCGAGACCGAAGGTGTGCCGTTCTACTACGTGCACATGCATGGCGACGGCAAGTACGTCGAAACCTGGGCGGCGCTGGCGCAGCTCGGAGTGCGTGATGCGATCGGCGGTGCCACCGCCGGCGGCATCAATCCATCGATGAAGCTCTACGACTACGTGGTGCCGCACGATTTCATCGACATGAACATCACCCGTCCTCTGGCGATGCCGAAGGAGGCGTACACAGATCCGGATGCCATCCCGATCCCGCGTTATGTGCCGGCCATGGATCCGCTGCTGCGGCAGATCCTGATCGACGAAACCCGCAAAGCCATTCGCGCCAGCCACGATTACGACGACATCGGCCTGCATGAAAGCGGCGTGGTCATCCAGTCACGCGGCGGCCGTTTCGAGACCGCCAGCGAAGTGAAGATGATGGGGCAATGGGGCGCTGATCTGGTGACCATGAGCATCGGCACCGAAATGACTTACGCACGGATGATGGGCATCAACTACGCCGCACTGGTATCGATATCGAACCCGGCCGAAGGCGTCGGCAGCTGGGATTGGGACACCATCAAGGCCGTCTATCCGCGCATCAATCCACTGAGCCTGCGTATCGTGCTGGCAGCAATTCCGAAAGTCGCTGCCATCGGCGACGAGGTTCCCAGAGTCGGTGATGCCCTGCGTTTCCATCCGGAAATGACCAGCGTGCCGGCTACCGAAAAGAAGAAAAAGCCATGAACAAAAGCGCTCTGCTGAGCCTGTTACTGCCGCTGGCGCTGATCTGCGGTGGCTGCGCGAAAAAGCCGCCGCCGCCGATCGAGGTCAAGGTGGTCGTTGTCTCGATGTTCGAGATCGGCAAGGACAGCGGCGATACCGCCGGCGAGTTCCAGCTCTGGTATGAACGCCAGAAGCTGAGCCAGAAGTTTCCGTTCGCCCATCACCACGATCTGTTCTTCAATCCTGAGACCGGCGTGCTCGGCATGGTCACTGGCATGGGCACCGCGAATTCGGCGACCGCAGTGATGGCGCTCGGTCTCGATCCGCGCTTCGATCTGTCCCATGCCTACTGGCTGGTCGCCGGCATCGCCGGTTTCGATCCCGCCGATGCGTCGCTGGGTTCGGCGGCCTGGGCCGAGTATCTGGTCGACGCCGATCTCGCCCATGAGATCGATGCCCGTGAAATGCCGGCGGACTGGCCCACCGGCTATTTCGCGCGCGGCAGCAAGGGCCCGTACATGAAGCCGCATCCGCCGTCCGAAGGCGAGGTCTTCCACCTCAACGGCGCACTGACCGAATGGGCCTACCAGCTGACCAAGGATGTGCCGCTGGCCGACAGCGAAGCGCTGCAGAAACGCCGCGCGCTGTATGTCGGCTATCCGAATGCCCAGAAGCCGCCGTTCGTGCTCAAGGGCGACAACCTCGCCGGCATGACCTACTGGCACGGCAAGCTGCTCAACGACTGGGCCAACGGCTGGACCAAATACTGGACCGACGACAAGGGCGAGTTCGTGTCCTCGGCGATGGAAGACACCGGCAGCTTCCAGTCGCTGACTTACTTGTCACCAACCGGCAAGGTCGACATGAACCGGGTGATGGTGCTGCGCACGGCCAGCAACTACACGATGCAGTCGCCGGGCATCACGGCGGCCGAAAGCCTGCTTGGCGAGCATGGTGAAGAAGGCTATTCGGGGCTGACCGCTTCGGTGGAAGCGGCTTATCAGGTCGGCTCTAAAGTGGTCGATGAGATCGTGACCCACTGGGATGTCTACAAGGACAAGGTTCCAGCCGCCCAATGAATCGGTCGGTTGCCAGGGCTGAGGGCGCTGTCGATCCGGTCGACGAAGTCCTGCCGCTGCCGCAGCTGGTGACGTATGGCGTCCAGCATGTGCTGGCGTTCTATGCCGGCGCGGTGCTGATTCCGATCATCCTGTCCGGCGCGCTGGGCCTGAGCCACGAACAGCTGATCCACTTGATCAACGCCGATCTGTTCACCTGCGGGATCGCTTCGATCCTGCAGGCGGGCGGCATCGGCAACGTCGGTGTGCGGCTGCCGCTGCTGCAGGGCGTCACCTTCACCGCGGTCAGCCCGATGATCGCGATCGGCCTGTCGGCCGGGGGCGGCGTGCCGGGTCTGCTGCTGATCTACGGCAGCGTCATCGTTGCCGGCGCCTGCACCTTCTTCGCTGCACCGCATTTCGCGCGGCTGCTGCGCTACTTCCCGCCGGCGGTGACCGGCACGGTGATCCTGATCATCGGCATCGCCTTGCTGCCGGTGGCCGCCAGCGATGTCGTCAACGGCGTTGGCCCGCATCGCATGCAGGACCCGGTGGCCTTGAAGAACGTCCTCTACGGGCTGGCGACGCTAGCCGTGATCGTCGCGATTCAGCGCTTCTTCCGCGGCTTCGTGTCGACCATCGCGGTGCTGCTCGGCCTAGTCGCCGGCACCTTGCTGGCCTGGGTCTGCGGCGATGCCCATTTCGATTCCGTGCTGCAAGCGCCGGCCTTCGGCTACACCACGCCGTTCCACTTCGGCCTGCCCACCTTCAATCTGTTCGCGATCCTGTCGATGCTGATCGTCATGCTGATCACCATGATCGAGACCACCGGCGACGTCTATGCCACCGGCGAGATCGTGCAGCGGCGTATCCGGCCCGATGACATCGCCCGCGCCATTCGGGCCGACGGTGCCGCCACCTTTCTCGGCGGCATCCTCAACTCGTTCCCGTACACCTGCTTTGCCGAGAACGTCGGCCTGGTTCGCCTCACTCAGATCAAGAGCCGCTGGGTCGTGGTTGCCGCCGGTGTGGTGATGCTGATGCTCGGTTCGATGCCGAAGGCGGCGGCCGTGGTGGCGGCGATCCCGCATCCGGTGCTCGGCGGCGCGGCCCTGGCGATGTTCGCGGCTGTCGCCGTGGTCGGCATCCAGACGCTGTCGCGGGTGGACTTCAACGACCATCGCAACATCGTCATCGTCGGCACCAGCCTCGGGCTCGGCATGCTGGTCACCGCCCAGCCGAATCTGGCCGCCGCGTTTCCCGGCTGGGCGCAGACCGTGTTCGGCAGCGGCATCACGCTGGCGGCGATTACCGCGATCCTGCTCAACCTGCTGTTCAATCACGTCGGCCGCGGCAGCCTCAGCCCGGCGGCCGCGGTGGCGGGAAGGCCAGGCGGCCTGATCGGCCTCGATGCCGTCAACTCCATGGATGCGGAAACTTTCGAGGAGACCTTCGGCGGGCTGGTCGAGAACACGCCCTGGGTGCTCGAGCGCGCCTGGGCGATGCGGCCGTTCGCCGACACCCTGGCGCTGCGGGCGGCGTTCCAGAACGCGCTGATCACCGGCAGCAGCGAGGAGCAGCTGCAGCTGATGAACTCCTTCGCCGATCTCGGCAGCGCTGCCGATGCTCACAATGATTATCGGCTCGATCCTGCCGAGGCCGGTGCTGGTGACCTCGATGCCGACGCGCGACGCGAGGTGCACGAGATGGCGCAGGCCTACCGCGGCCACTTCGGTTTTCCGCTGATCGTCTGCGCGCGTGACATCGAGCGCTACCAGCGCGCCGTGCTCGAAGGATGGTCGCGGATGGCCAATGCCGTGGCGGTTGAACGCGCCGCCGGCCTGATCGAGATTGCCCGCATCGCCAACGCCCGCTTCAATGATCTGGTCGCCGACGCCAACCCGATCCAGACGGCGAGGGCGCGGGCCTATCGCAACGCCTGAGCGCTCCATGAATTCCACAAGTTCTGTCCCGCTGATCGACATCGCGCCGCTGCTGTCGGGCGATCTCGAAGCCCGCCGCAAGGTCGCGAGCGAGATCGGTGCCGCTTGCCGCGGCATCGGCTTTTTCGCGGTCACCGGCCACGGCATCGCAGTGGAACAGATCGGCGCCATGTTCGCCGCTGCACACGCCTTCTTCGCGCTGCCGCTAGCGGACAAACGCGCGTTGGCGATGAAGCTGCACGGCCATAACCGTGGCTACGCCGGTTACGGCGATGAAGCGCTGGACGAACACGCCGCGCCCGATCTCAAGGAGGCCTACAACCTGATCTGGACCGACGGCCAGCAGCGGCCCCCGAACCTGTGGCCCTCGCTGCCGGGCTGGCGTGACACGGCCGAGGCTTACTTCGACGCCGTGCTGGCCGTGGGCCATCACCTGCACCGGGCTTTCGCGCTGGATCTCGCGTTGCCCGAACAGCACTTCGCCGACAAGATCGACCAGCCGATGGCCACGCTGCGAATGTTGCGTTACCCGGACCGGCGGCCGGACGACATCACCGAGGGTGAGGTCGGTGCCGGTGCCCACACCGATTACGGCAATCTGACCTTGCTGGCGACCGATGGCGTCGCCGGCCTGCAGGTGCAACCGCGCGGCAGCCTTGAGTGGATCGACGTGCCGGCGCTGCCCGGAGCCTTCGTCTGCAATATCGGCGACTGCCTGATGCGCTGGTCGAACGACGTCTACATGTCGACTCCGCATCGCGTCCTGCCGCCGCCGGCCGAACGCTATTCGATCGCCTTCTTCCTCGATCCGAATCCGGAGGCGCTGGTCAGCGCGATCCCGAG
>NZ_CAISIQ010000357.1 GCF_903885465.1 uncultured Nevskia sp. | reverse complement strand
GGTCAGAAAAACAGTCCTTCGGCGGGGTGCACCGAATGGACGCTTTCCAGGGCATGGCTGCAGCCGCAGCGCTTGCTCCTGATGGCGTTCTGCAGGGCCGCTCGGGACACCGTGCTGAGGAGCCCCGACCGTGCAGACTTCCCGTTCGTTTCAGCCAGGCAAGCCCTACTCCCGCGATCCGCTTCGCGGCGCGGCGGCGGCGCCGATCTGGTCGCTGGTCTATCACAGCCGCGCCTCCCGGCCGATGTCGGAAGCCGATCTCGACGAGCTGCAACGCTCGGCGGCGGCGCGCAATCGCGCCGAGGGTCTGACCGGTCTGATGATCTATGACGAAGGCCGCTTCTTCCAATGGCTGGAAGGGCCGGAAGCCAGCATCGAGAAAGTCTGGCCATCGATCCAGCGCGATCCGCGACACGGCGGCATCGACGTGCTCGGCCGTAATCCGGCGTCGCTGCGTTGCTTCGGCGATTGGGACATGAAGTTGTCGACGCGCAGCCTGCGCAACAACAAGGCGCAATCCGGCGCCATGCCCCTGCCGCCGATGCTGATCGACACGCTGAGCCGTCGTCCGCATGCCGCCACCGAACTGCTGGCGTCGATGGCGATCCGGTCACCGGTGGTCATTGCCCGCGAGCAGCTGTCGGCCAAGGCTGCCGCCAAGCGCATTGCCGAAAAGCCCCAGTACGCGGCCTTGCGGAATGTTGTCGAGAAGGTGCTGATCCCGCAGCTGGCGGCACTACATGTCAGCGATGCAGTGCAACTGCCGGTCGATCCGCGCATCGCCGAACTGGCGAAGCTGCTGATCGCCACCGATCCGCACGCCGGCGACCAGCAGTTCGGGGAGCTGCAGTCGCTATCGCGCTCGATCAGCACGCTGTGCACCGATCTCTACGAACCGCTGGCACGCAGCCTCGGCGATCTCTGGCAGGCCGATGACTGCACCGAACTGGAATTGACGGTCGCGCTGTGCCGCGTGCAAAGCGCCATGCGCAATGCAACTTCAAATGCCGCGCGGACACCGGGCAGCAATCTGCCCGCCGTGCTGGTCACGCCGCAGCCCGGCGAGCAGCACCGGCTCGGCGCCAGTCTCGATGCCGAGGTGCTCTGGCAGGCCGGATGGAATACCCAGTACGAAGCGCCGGCCACCGATGAAGCGCTGGAACAGCTGGTTGCCGATACCTGGTTCGATGCACTCGACCTGTCGCTGAGTAACTCGTTCCGCCGCGAGCACTGGCTGCCGCGCATGGCACAAACCATCCAGCACGTCCGCGATGCCTCACGCAATCCGCAGCTGGTCGTCGTGGTCGGCGGCCGCGTGTTCTACGAGCACGAACAGATCGGCACAGATATCGGTGCCGACGCCAGCAACCGCTCGGCACCGTTGCTCGCTGCCAAGATCATGGCGACGCTGAAGCGCTAGCCTTAATCCAGGCGCGCACCCGCTCGCTGAGATTATCCAGCGGCAGCGCGCCGCCACTGAGCACGGTGTCGTGGAAGGTGCGGATGTCGAAGCGATCGCCGAGTGCCGCCTTGGCTTCCTCGCGCAAGGCCAGGATGCGCAACTGGCCCAGCTTGTAGGCCAGCGCCTGGCCAGGACAGGCAATGTAGCGATCGGTCTCGGACTGAAGGTCCGGCTCGTCGTCCGACGAATGCGTGTGAAACCAGTCGACCATCTGCTGCCGCGTCCAGTGCTTGTAGTGCATGCCGGTATCGAGCACCAGACGGTTGGCGCGCAGCAGTTCATCGGATAGCCGGCCGTAGTCGCTGAGCGGCTCGGTGTAGAAGCCGACATCCTTGCCGAGCCGCTCGGCGTACAGCGCCCAGCCTTCGACATACGCCGTGTAGCCGGCCTGCTGTCGGAACGGCGGCAATTCCGGCAGGGTCTGGGCAATCGAGATCTGCAGGTGGTGGCCTGGCGAGCCTTCGTGGTAGGTGGTCGATTCGATGGTCAGCAGCGAGCGGTGCGCGAAGTCGCCGGTGTTGACCTCGATCTGCCCTGGCCGCTGGCCGTCCGGCGTGCCCTGCAGGTAAGCCGCGCCCGGCGCCTCGTTCTCGCGATAGGCCTCGACCTGCTTGACGATCACCGCGGTCTTCGGCAGCAGGCCGAACAGCTTGGGCAACATCGGTTCCATCTGCGCGTTGTAGCGCTTGTAGGCATCGACAATCTGCTGCCGCGAATTGGCGAAGGTGTTGCGATCCTTCTTCAGGGCTTCACGAAAGCTGGCCAGATCCTGGTGACCGAGGCGCTTGGCAATCTGTGTCTGCTCGGCTTCGATGCGCGCGACTTCGGTCAGCCCGAGGTCGTGGATCGCCTGCGGCGTCATCGTCGTCGTGGTCTGCGAGCGAACTGCAAACCGGTATAGCGCATCACCATCCGGTAACGCCCAGATACCGGGCTCGCGGCGGCCTTTCGGCGCGTAGTCCTTGGCGACGAATGCCGCCAGACGCCGATAGGCCGGCCGCACCTTGCCATCGATGGCGGCGATCGCCGCTGCTTTCAGTCGCGCCTGCTCGGCGGCCGGAATGCTGTCCGGAAACTTCTGCAGCGGTGCCGCGAATGCGCTGGCGACGCCGGCTGGTTCGGCGAGGCTGCGGCACTGGGTTACGACCTTTTCAAGCAGGAACTTCGGCGGCATCAGCCCGGCCTTGAGGCCGCTGCGGGCAACGGCGATCAGAGAGTCGATCTGCTCCGGCATGGCGTTCAGGCGTGCGATGTAGTCCTCGAACTGCCGCACCGTATTGGTCGGCAGCACGCTCATGAACTGCGGGTACTGCAGATGCGCGCCGACCGTCTGGTCGAGCGGCATCAGATGCAGGCGCAGGCGGTTGAACTCGAGACCATCCTTGAGCTGATCGATCATCAACTCGCGGTTCAGGCGCTCGGTTTCCGGGAAGCCGCTGCTGTCGATCGCTTCGAAACGCTTGAGGAAATCAGCAGCCTGTTGCTGGCGCTTGGCTGTCGCCACCAGCGAGTTGTCGGTCCAGCGATCGTTATAGCGATAGTCGCCGATGGTGGTCGCCAGTTCCGGACTCTGGGCCAGCTGGTCCTGCCATTGCTCGTCGAGCAGCAGCGTCAGTGCCTTGCGCCGGGCTTCGAGCGAACCATCGTCAGCAGAAAAGCTGTTGCCGCTGACGAGGCACAGCGCCAGGAGAAGAATGCGGCTGAGAGCGACGAGGAAGCGCGGCATGAGTTCGATTCGCGAAACCTAAAGCAAGAATGTCATTCCCGCGCAGGCGGGAATCCAGTTTTGACGCTTACACATCGCAGGCAACAGAGAACTGGATTCCCGCCTGCGTGGGAATGACGATCCATGAGGAGCAAGTTTCAAACCGACCGCGTCGCCATCGCCGGCGCCACCCGCGAGGCCCGACGTGCCGGGCCGAGCACGGCCATCTGGCCGAGTACCCACAGGCTCACGCAGCCAGCCGGCACGTAGTACCAGGGCATCCGCGCGGTTTCGTAGTTCTGGATCAGCCATGCGTTGAAACCGTATGCGAGTAGCGTGCCGGCGACCAGACCAAAGCTGGTGATGACGAAATTCTCGGCCAGGAAGTGACGCAGGATTGCGCCGCGCGTGGCACCCAGCGCCCGGCGCGTGCCGATCTGCTTGGTCCGCTGGGTGACCCAGAAGCTGGCCATGCCGACGATGCCGAGCGCGGTGATGATCAGCAGCGAGGCGATGACCACGCCGAGGATGATCATCATCGCCCGGTCTTCGGCATAGCTGTCGGCGCGGATCTTTTCGACGCTCTTCGCATCGCGGACGATGCGGTCAGGATTCAGCTCGGCCAATTTCGCTTCGGCCAGCTTCATCATGGCGTCGCGCCGGCCAGGCTCGGCTCGCAGCACATAGCGGGTAAAGCGGCCATCGCCGATCATCTCGGGAACCACGGTCGAGTAATCGATGATCCGTTTGTTGTGCACCCACGGCGACTGCAGTGGCGCAACGATGCCGATCACCGTGCTCGGCGCCGCCTCGGTATCCAGGTAGAAGGATTTGCCGATCGGGTCTGCACCCGGCCACAGCTTTTCGGCCAGAGGCTTGCTGAGGATCACGCCCGGCGGCCAGCCCTGCGACTGGCGGGTGCGGCTACCGATTTCATCAGACCGGAAGTTGCGGCCGGCGACCAGCCGCGCACCGAGCGTGTTCAGGCCGTGCTCGTCGATGAAGTACATCGCGGTCGGTGCGGTCGGCGTCTTCTGTTCCTTGTTCAGTGAAGCGCCCTGGCTCCAGCCGCCGTCGCTCAGCGGCAGGGAATTGATCGGCGCGGCGTCGACGATGCCTGGCAGGCCGCGCAGCATCGCCAAGTCTTCGGCCATTGATGCCCGCAAATCGAAATCAGCGCCGAAACCGATGCTGCCGATGGTGAAGGTATCGGCTTCGTTAATGCCGCTTGGCCGGTCCATCAGCGCCGCGCGCTCGCTGATGATGAAGAGGCTGTTGCAGACAATCGCCAAGGTCAGCGCGATCTGCAGGCCGATCAGCACCAGCGATACCTTGCTGCGCATCAGCGCCGACAGGATGGGACGTAGTTCGAACATGTCGCTACTCCTACTGGGTTTTGAGCTGGGTGGCCGGCTGCACCTTGCAGGCGCGCCAGGTCGGGAACAGGCCGGCGAGCAGCGCCGACACCACCGACAGCAGCAGCGTGATGGCGATCATCGTCCAGTCGAGTTGGGCGATGTTTTTGAACTGCGTGTACAGCACCCGCACGCCCATCAGCCCTGCCGCGGTAAGCGCCAGGCCAACCAGCCCGCCGCTGATGCCGACGACACCGGCTTCCACCAGATGCTGCATGAACAGTTGCTGGCGGCTGGCGCCTAGCGCGCGGCGCAGACCGATCTCGCCGCTCTTGCGCATGAACTTCGCCAGCAGCAGGCCCACCGTGTTGACCAGGCAGACAGCCAGGAATGCGAAGGCCAGACCGACCTGGATCTCGACATCACGCGACACCACTTCCTGCAGGCTCAGCCACTGATTGACGTCCGGCAGCAAGGTAGCCACCGGCCGAGGGAAGCGGCCCTGCTTCTTCTGCTCGGTGACATAGGCATCGAGATAGGCCTTGTAGGCGTCCAGCTTCTCGCGGCTGTCGAGCTGCACCCAGAACTGGGTCCAGATGCATTCCGAGGCCAGGAAGCCTTCCCAGCCCGGATCGGAGTTCTTCCAGCAATTGTTGTTGCCG
>NZ_CAISIQ010000356.1 GCF_903885465.1 uncultured Nevskia sp. | reverse complement strand
GCCTCGCCGCCCGGCTGAGTGATTACGTCAATCGCCTGGTGACGCTCGATGGCGCGGTGCAGACGGTCAACGACTATCTGTTCGCCAAGGATGCACGGCCAGCCGTATTCGGCTACTTCGGCGACCATCAGGCCTATTACGAGGAAGACTCGCCGCCGTACCGCTACAAGCTGCCCGAGCCGAAGAACGTCACCCAGTTCCAGGTGCGCAGCAACTATCCGGTGCCCAAGGAAACGGCGGTGCCGATCATGGATATCGCTTTCCTGCCAGGGCTGCTGGTCGACACCAGCGGCGTCGAACGCGACAACTATTTCGAGTCGCTGTCGGCGATGCGCCGGCTGTGCAAGGGCATGCTCGACGACTGCCCGGACAAGACGCTCGTCGACAGCTACAAGACGCGCATCTTCGGGCGTGAGGTCGGGCTTTTTCCGGTGGTCGAGTAGCAAGCAGCGCATACAAAAAAGCCCGGGAAACCCAGGCTTTTTTGTACAGATCAGCCGCGTCGCCGCGTCTGGGACAGTCGCCGCACGGTCGCAGCGAGCAGGTCGATCTCTTCGAAGGTATTGTAGAAAGCCAGACTCGGCCGCACGGTGAATTCAAGCCCGAAGCGACGCAGGATCGGCTGCGCGCAGTGATGGCCCGAGCGTACCGCGATGCCTTCCTCGCTGAGCGCCTGCCCCACTTCCGCCGTGGTGAAACCTTCGAGCACGAAGCTCATCACGCTGGTCTTGTGCTTGGCGGTGCCGATCATGCACAGCCCGGGAATGCGGCATAGCGCTTCGGTGCCGTATTCGAGCAGATCGTGTTCCTGGCGCGCGATGTTCTCCATGCCGAGGCGCTCGATGTAATCGATCGCCGCACCGAGACCCACCGCGTCGGCGATGTTGCCGGTGCCGGCTTCGAAACGCGCCGGCGGCCCTTGGTAGACGGTCTTGTCGAAGGTCACGTCCTCGATCATGTTGCCGCCGCCCTGATACGGCGGCGTGTGTTCGAGGATGCCGCGCTTGCCGAAGACCACGCCGATGCCCGTCGGCCCGAACAGTTTGTGGCCGGAGAAGACGAAGAAGTCGGCGTCCAGCGCCTGCACATCGACCCGCATGTGCGACACCGACTGCGCGCCGTCGATCAATACCTTGGCGCCGTAGCGATGACCGAGGTCGATGATCTCCTTGACCGGTACCACGGTGCCCAGCGCATTCGACACCTGCGTGACCGCGACGATCTTGGTGCGGCTGCTCAGCAGCTTCTGATACTCGTCGAGCCGCACCTGCCCGGTGTTGTCGACGGGGATCACGCGCAGCACCGCGCCCTTCTCCGCCGTCAGCATCTGCCAGGGCACGATGTTGGCGTGATGCTCGAGATGTGAAATGACGATTTCGTCGCCTTCGCCGATGTTCTGCTTACCCCAGCTCTGGGCAACCAGATTGATGCCTTCGGTGGTGCCGCGGACGAAGATGATCTCCTCGGGACTCGAGGCACCGATGAAATTCGCTACCTTCTTGCGCGCGGACTCGTAGGCATCGGTCGCTCGCGCAGCAAGTTCGTGCGCGGCGCGATGGATGTTGGAATTCTCGTTGGCGTAGAAGTACGAGATGCGATCGATGACCGACTGCGGCTTCTGCGTTGTCGCGGCGTTATCGAGCCAGACCAGCGGTTTGCCGCCGTTGACTCGCGTCGACAGGATCGGGAAATCGCGGCGCGCGGTGGCGACGTCGAAGATGCCACGGCCCGGCGCGACTTTCGGTGCGGCAGGCTTCGCGCCCAGATCGGCAAAGTAGAAACTCGGCGCCGAAACATTGGAATGCGGACTGGAAGGCGCTGCCGACGTCGATCCCGATGAACGTGGCGGTTCACCACTGATCCGTGTCGGTGCCGAAAGCCCGAACGGATCAGACAGGCTGGCCAGATTCAGCGGCGGCGATTCAGGCACACCGCTCGCCGACGAAGCATCGCCCAAAAAATAGTACGGGCTGCTCGGTGGCTGCGCCGAGGACGGCACCGCGGCATCGGACAGATTCGGCGCGGGTGCTGCGCCCGGCAACAGCGCAGCGAAACCTTCGGGCACGCCGGCGAAACTGCTGCCGCCTTTCGGCAAGGCCGGCAGCACCGTGCTCTGCAGGCCATGCAGGTCCGGCGTCTGCGCCTGCGTCGGCACCACTCTCGGCGTGATGAACGAAGGCGGCGCCGCCAGTTCAGCCGCACCCGGCTGCGTGGTGCGCAACGGCGGGGTCATCGGCAGCGTGGTTGCCACCGGCAAGGGATTGTTCTGCCCGGCCACCGGAATGCCGCCGGGCGGCAGCGGCGAACCGAGATTGATGGGGCCGCTGGGCGCGGCCGGCGCTTGACCGAATGCCGGTTCGGCGCCGGGCGGCGCGCTGAACATCGCATTGGCCATCGCCTGCAGCGCGGCGGGGTCGAGACCGCTGCCCGAGACACTCATGGGAGCCTCGCGACCTTACTTGTAGGTGTCGGGATAGTCGTGGAACTTGTTGATTTCCACGTCTTCCAACACCGCCAGCGCGTCGTCGGTGAGCACTGCCAGCGAGCAGTACAGCGAGATCAGATAGGAGGCGATCGCATGGTCGTCGATGCCCATCAGGCGCACCGACAGGCCCGGGCTCTGCTCGCCCGGCAAGCCCGGCTGGAACAGGCCGACGACGCCCTGGCGCTTCTCGCCGACGCGCATCAGGATGATCTTCGACTTGCCGTCGGCGATCGGCAGTTTGTCGCTCGGGATCAGCGGCACGCCGCGCCAGGTGATGAACTGCGAACCGAACAGGCTGACCGTCGGCGGCGGCACGCCACGGCGCGTGCATTCACGGCCGAAAGCAGCAATCGCCAGCGGATGCGCGAGAAAGAACGCCGGCTCCTTCCAGACCTTGGTCAGCAGCTCGTCCATGTCGTCCGGCGTCGGCGCACCGGTCAGCGGATAAACGCGCTGCGATTCGGCGACATTGGCCAGCAGGCCGTAGTCCGGGTTATTGATCAGCTCGCTTTCCTGGCGCTCCTTGATCGTTTCGATGATCAGGCGCAGCTGTTCCTTGATCTGGTCGTACGGGCTGGAATGCAGATCCGATACGCGGGTGGCGATGTTCAGTTTGGTGGCGACCTGCTTGAGCCAGTATTCGCGCGGGTTCTCGTCATAATCGACGAAGGAATTCGGCAGCTGACCGCTCTCGGTCACCGAGCAGGCGGTGCGGATATCGGCCGGATTCTTGACCTTGTTGACCCGGAACACACCGGCTTCGACGGGCTGCCACTGCAGCAGATGGGTCAGCCAGCGCGGCGTGATGTTCGAATATTGCGCAACCGTCTTGGTGGTATTGGCCAGCTTGTGGGCAGCTACATCGCCCAGGGTCGGCAGTGGTGCGGAATCAGCCATGAGAGGTTCTCTTCAGATCGGTTGTGAATAAGCTAAGTCTGATCGGTTGGTGTGACAGCGGCTACCGGCTTCAAGCCCTGACGAGCAACTTTTTAGGCTGCCCGCTGGCGCTGTTCATACGGATCAGTTCTGAGCTGCGGCGCTTGACGAATTCAGTCCTGCACCCAGGGCAGGCCATGGAAACGCCAGCCGTTCGACAGGCCACGATGACCCAGCGCATCGATATCGCCTTCGAAACCTTCGGCGATGTTGGCGATCTGGGTGAAGCCCGCCTTGATCGCCGCTTCGACGGCCAGCGCCGAGCGCTTGCCGCTGCGGCACAGCAGCAATACCGGGCGATCCTTGCCGACCTTCGCTTCCAGCTCGCGCACGAAGCGCGGGTTGCGGGTCATCGCCGTGCCGGTGGCCCAGGGCACGTGCAGGCTGTTCGGCACCTGGCCGACGAACTTCAGTTCTTCGGCGGTCCGCACATCGACCAAGGTGGCGCCGCCGCCTTGAATCAGTTCCCAGGCTTCGGCCGGAGACAGGCTGCCGCCATTCGGCAACGGCGAGGAATGACCGGCAGCAGCCACGTCAGCAGCGAAAGGACCGGCAACGGCGGCACTGATCGGCGCGATGGTGTCGTACGGCATGAAAGCTCCTTGAGGTGCGGTGCCCGGCCCTTTCAGGCCGCTGCGGATGCCGAGCAATCTAGGCGCGATCGTTATACGAATAAAGTAATCAGAAAAGCTTTTAAAAGACTTAAATAGAATTTAAAACGATCGCTCGCTTCAAAGCGGCAGCATCCGCTTCAGCGTGTCGTCACGCAGGAAGTAATGGTGGTACAGAGCCGCCAATGCATGCAGGCCGATCAGGAAATAGCCGATCGTGCCGCCGGTTTCGTGCAGATCCTCGAACAGATCGGCGTAGTCCTTGTTCTCGGGGATCGGTAGCTGAACTTCGAACAGGCCGAACCACGGCAGCGCATGGCCTTCGAAGCTCAGGATCAGCGCGCCGCCGATCGGCATGCCGATCATCAGTCCATACAGCGCGAAATGCGCGAGCTTTGCCGCCTTCTGCTGCAAGGCCGGCGGCGCCGGGGTGATCGCCGGTGCCGGGCCGCTCGCCAGGCGGGCTGCGATGCGCACCCAGACCAGGGCGAAGATGCTCAAGCCGATCGAGAAATGCAGCATCTTGACCAGCGCCCGCGCCTCGCTGCCTTTCGGGAACTCGCTGCGGCTCAGGATCAGGCTGTACGCGGCGACGATCAAAAGCACCATCAGCCAGTGCAGAACGATGCTGATGCCGCTGTAGCGATCGGTTCGGGACATGCCGAGCAGGAACTCAGGCCGCCGGCTTCAAATTCCGGGGCCGCGCGGCGATCGCGAACCCATGGCCGTGGTCGAGCAGATATTCGAGCCACTTGGCGAGCATGTGGTTGCGGCCCCACTGATCGTGCAGGTAGTCATGGGCTTGAGCGTCACCGAACATCTGCGCCAGCCAGGTCGGCCGCTGGCCGCAGTCCAGCGCTTCGGCGACCCGCGCATCGCGATAAACCTTGATCCACAGATCCGGTTCGAGACGACGCTCGCCATTCTCGTCCTTGAACTCGTAGGTCAAGCGCAGTTCGGCGGTGTACGGTGCGCGCTCTACGACGGTCAGCACCAACGGCAGATCGGTGGCCGATTTCGACACTGCACGATCGAACGGCAGGTTCAGTTCCGGCACCAACCGTTCGAGCAGCCGATAGCTGCGCTCGTAGAGATCGACCAGATGCGCAATGCGGCGCGGCTGGCCGCAGCAGGGGCAGCGGTCGGAGGTGGTGATGTCGGCTTGCATGAGCCCGACTATAAGATAGGAACGCAGGCCGGCACAGGCTTGCGCTATCAATGTTTTTCCTGACCGAGTCCGAACCCTGATGCCAGTCTGCGAACAGCTGACCCAGCCTTACTCCGACCAGAAGCCCGGCACCGCCGGCTTGCGCAAGAAAGTGGCCGTTTTCCTGCAGCCGCATTACCTGGAAAATTTCCTGCAGGCGATCTTCGATGTCGAGACCAGCCTCAAGGGCAAGACGCTGGTGATCGGTGGCGATGGCCGTTATCACAACAGGATCGCGATCCAGACCGCGATCGCGATGGCGGCCGGCAATGGCATCAGCAAGGTCGTGGTCGGCCAGGGCGGCATCCTGTCGACACCCGCCGCGTCGAACCTGATCCGCGTCCACGACGCTGCCGGCGGCCTGCTGTTTACCGCCAGCCACAACCCGGCCGGGCCGGATGGCGATTTCGGCATCAAGTTCAACATCGCTGGCGGCGGTCAGGCGCCTGAAGCGCTGACCGCCAAGATCTTTGATGCAAGCCGGACGATCAGCCGTTATCGCCTGTTCGATGGCGGCTCGGTCAATCTCGACATCTGTGGCAGCCAGCAGCTCGGCGACACCTTGATCGAGGTCGTCGACAGCGTCGACGACTACGCCAAGCTGCAGCAGAGCCTGTTCGATTTCGATCTGATCCGCGCCTGGTTCAAGCGTGGCGGCCGTATCTGCTTCGATGCCATGCATGCGGTCACCGGGCCATATGCGCAACGCATCCTGATCGAGCAGCTCGGCGCGCCGGCCGGCAGCGTCATCAACGCGACACCGCTGGAAGACTTCGGCGGCGGCCATCCGGACCCGAACCTGATCTACGCCAAGCATCTGCTCGATCTGGCGATGAGCAAGGAGTCACCGGACCTGATCGCCGCCAGCGACGGCGATGGCGATCGCAACATGATCCTTGGCCGCGGCCTGTTCATCTCGCCCGGCGATTCGCTGGCGATGCTCGCCGCCCATCTCACCAAACTGCCGGGCTACAAGAGCGGCCTCAAGGGCCTGGCTCGCTCGATGCCGACCTGCCGAGCGGTCGACGTCGTTGCCAAGGCGCTGAAGGTCGAATGCTTCGAGACGCCGACCGGTTGGAAGTTCTTCTGCAACCTGCTCGATGCCGACCGCCTGACCCTGTGCGGCGAGGAAAGCTTCGGTACCTCCTCGAGCCATACGCGAGAAAAGGACGGCCTCTGGGCAGTTCTCGCCTGGCTGAACGTGCTGGCCACCACCGGCAAGAGCGTGCAGCAGCTCGCCGATGCGCACTGGGCGCGCCATGGCCGCCATTACTACGTGCGCCATGACTATGACGAGCTACCAGTCGCTGCCGCCAACACCGTTGTCGACAGCTTGCGCAAGGCGCTGCCCTCGCTGATCGGCAGCACCCATGGCGACTGGACGATCAGCCAGGCCGACGAGTTCTCGTACACCGATCCGGTCGACGGCAGCGTCGCCACCGGCCAGGGACTGCGCATCGTCTTCGGCGATGCGGCGCGGATCATCCTGCGCCTGTCCGGCACCGGCACCGAAGGCGCGACCTTGCGCCTGTATCTGGAACGCTACGAGACCGCTGCCGACCAGCTCGCCTGGCCGACCGGCGAAGCGCTGGCACCGCTAGCGCAGATCGCCGATCGCATCGTTCGCCTCAATGAACTGACCGGTCGCAAAGGCCCGAGTGTTGTCACCTGAGGGCTTGCCCTCAGGCAGTTGCAGCATGCATAGCGGCTACACTTTCCGCCTTCGCGATTCGGGCTTCGAGACTCGAAAGCAGGCAACGAAAAACAATCCCGGTGTGCGTGCAGGAGTGTGGTGATGTCGACGACGCAGGAAGGCCAGTTGCTGTGGAGCCCTCGCGGCGAGTTCGCTGATGCGTCGAACATCGCGGCGTTCATGCGCTGGCTTGATCAGACTCGCAAGCTGAAGTTTGCCGACTACGAAGCGCTGCGGCAGTGGTCGGTCACCGAGATCGAAGCGTTCTGGGCAGCGGTCTGGGACTACTTCGAAGTCCGCGCCGAAACCCCGTATCAGCAGGTGGTCAACAGCCGCGAGATGCTGGGCGTGCGCTGGTTCGAAGGCAGCCGGCTGAACTATGCCGAGCACCTGCTGCGTCATGAGACCAAGGCCGCGCCCGGCCAGACTGCCTTCCATCACTGCTCGGAAAATCGCCCGCTGGCGACCTTGAGCTGGCAGGAACTCGGCCGCCAGGTACGCATCGTCGCCACCCGTCTGCGTGCGCTCGGCGTGGTGCCCGGCGATCGCGTGGTGTCGTACATGCCAAACGTGCCGGAAACGGCGGTAGCGATGATGGCGACGGTCGCGATCGGCGCCGTGTGGTCATCGGCCGCGCCGGAGTTCGGTACCCGCACGGTCACCGAACGCTTCGCGCAGATCGAACCGAAGCTGCTGTTCGCCGCCGACGGCTACCGCTTTGGCGGCCGCGATTTCAAGCGCGAAAGCGAAGTGCGCAGCATCGCCGCCGCGCTGCCGACGCTCGAACATATCGTCTGGCTACCGTATCTGGACGCGGCCGCTGCGCTGCCAGAGCTGCCCGGCGTGCTCGCCTGGAGCTCGCTGCTCGATCATCCCGATGTGCCGCGCGAAACCTTCCGCTACGAACAGGTCGCCTACGATCATCCGCTGTGGGTGGTGTTTTCGTCGGGTACCACTGGCCTGCCGAAAGCAATCGTCCATAGCCATGTCGGCGTGTTGCTCGAGCATCTGAAGGTGATGCATTTCCATCTCGGCCTTAAGCCGACTTCGGTGATGTTCTTCTACTCGACCACCGGCTGGATGATGTGGAACCTGCTGGTCGCAGCACTGCTGACTGGCGCCGCCGCCGTGCTCTACGACGGCAACCCGGCCCATCCCTCGATCGACTTCCTGTGGAAGCTCGCCGCTGATACCGGCACCACGTCGTTCGGCGCCAGCCCGACCTATGTGCAGATCATGGAGAAGGCCGGACTCGAGCCGGGCAAGCTCTACGATCTGTCGCGGCTGGAATCGGTGATCGTTGCCGGCGCGCCATCGACGCCGGAAACCTTCGCCTGGTTCTATCGCTGCGTGAAGCAGGACCTGTGGGTGACCTCGCAGTCCGGCGGCACCGAGATCTGCTCCGGCTTCGTCGGTGCCGTGCCGCTGCTGCCGGTGCATGCCGGCGAAATCCAGGCGCGCATGCTGGGCATGGATGTCCATGCCTGGCGCGATGACGGCACGCCGGCCGGCCCTGATGAAGTCGGCGAGTTGGTAGTGACCAGCCCGTTCCCGTCGATGCCGATCAAGTTCTGGAACGACGAAGGCGGCAAGCGCTACCGCGAGTCCTACTTCGAAGTCTTCCCCGGCGTCTGGCGCCACGGCGATTTCATCAAGGTCAACGCGCGCGGTGGCTGCTACATCTATGGCCGTTCGGACTCGACCCTGAACCGCTACGGCGTACGCATCGGTACTGCCGAAATCTATCGCGCCGTCGAACAGTTGCCGGAGATCGCCGATAGCCTGATCGTCTGCTGCGAACTGCCCGGCGGCCAGTTCTTCATGCCGCTGTTCATCAAGCTGAAGCCCGACTTCGCGCTCGACGACGGCCTGATACAGCGGATCGCCAGAAAACTGCGCGAAGACTGTTCGCCGCGCCATGTGCCAGACAAGGTTTACGCACTCGACACCCTGCCCTACACGCTCACCGGCAAGAAGATGGAAGTGCCGGTGCGCAAGCTGTTGATGGGCTGGCCGCTGGAGAAAGCCGCCAGCCGCGACGCGATGATGAATCCGGCGGCGATCGACTGGTTCGTCGATTTCGCCGGCACGACCAGCGATTACCAGTGGCGCGCCTGAAGCGCCAACAAGCAACCCCCTGAGGCTTGCGGCCATGCGGCCGCAGAGTCCCTACAACCCCGAGGAGAATCCCGCATGAGCAGTTCCGCCCCCGCCAAGAAGCCCGTCGTGATCTACGGCGTCACCGGCTATACCGGCCGTCTGGTTGCCGAATACCTGCGCGAATACCGCGTGCCGTTCATCGCCGCCGGCCGTGACGCCAAGCGCATCAAGGAAGTGCTCGACAAGGTGCCGGGCATCGAGACCGCCGAGTACGAGATCGTCGAAGTCGAGCACACCGTCGCAGCGCTGACCAAGCTGTTCAGCGGCGCCAAGGTGGTCTGCAACATGGTCGGCCCGTTCATGAAATTCGGCCCGGAAGCGGTCGAAGCCTCGCTGGCTGCCGGCTGCCACTACACCGATACCAACGGCGAGCAGAACTGGATGATGCACGCCGAGGAAACCTGGGGCGCCAAGTTCGCCGCCAAGAATCTGCTGCTGTCGCCGGGCGTTGCGCAGATGTACACCACCGGCGAAATCGCCGCGAACATCTGTCTCGAACAGCCGGGCCTCGACACGCTCGACATCCTGGTGCTGTGGAAGGGCTTCCCGACCTATGCCTCGACGCAGACGATCTTCAGCATCCTCACGGCCAACTTCTACTACCTGGAACAGAACAAGTACGTGCAGTGGTCGCCGACGGCGAAATCCGAAGTGATCGTCCCCGGCCAGCATGAGACGGCGATGGCGCTGCCCTGGGGCGGCACTGCACATCCGGTCTGGTTCAAGAATGATCCGCGCGTTGCCAACTGCAAGGCGCAGGGCGGCGTGTTCGCACGCCCGGTGATGGAAGGCGTGGTGCAGATCACCGGCGTCGTCGAAGACCAGATCAAGAAGATGCCGAAGGCGGAGCAGGAAAAGGCGCTGTCCGACATGGCAGCGAGCCTGCAGGCCGGCATGCCGCCGCGCGAGAATCCGCGCGAGAACACCTCGGTCGATTCGGTCCACGCCAGCGGTCCGCTCGGCCGCGCGCATTGCGTGATCCATGGCATCTGCAACTACAAGCAGACCGGTCTGCTCCAGGCCTATCTCGCCTACTACCTGCTGCAGGCACCGCCGAAGCGCGTCGGCTTCGCGTCCGGTTGTCAGGCGTTCGGCCATCGCGAACTGCTCGGCCAGCTGCAGGCCTTCGGCCTGGTCAGCGCGCCGCAGCTGACTCGCAACGGCGTGACCGTCGCTGCCTGATTGCCGGGCTGATCGACTGAGTTGCAAATGATCAAGCCGCCCCGCTGCCGAACGCAGCGGGGCGGCTTTTTGTTGGCCTAACGCCAGACCTCGTCTAGCCGCGCCGGCCCCAGCCGGCGATCGAGCGCGACGATCAGCAGCAGGCAGCCCAGCGCGGACAACACCAGGGCCGCCGTGAAGGTCGCGACGTAACCATAGGCATCGCCGATTGCCGCTGCCGTGAACGCCGCCAGCCACTGCGCGACCAGAACTGCGCAGGCCAGCAAGGTGTAATCGGTGCCGGCATGCTCGGGGTCCGAGGCGTCCATCATCAGGGTGAACAAGGCCACGGTCGCCATACCGCCGAACAGGTGCTCGGTGATGCAGGCGCTCCAGAGCAGCACACGATCATCCGGCGAACCCGCGGCCACCACGTACAGCAGCAGACTCAGCGCCTGGGCGATGCCGCAGCCGAGCAGCGCCCGCCGACGGCCGAGACGGAACGCCAGCCAGCCACCGGCCGCAGCACCGACCAGACTCATGATCGAACCGAGCGTGCCCTTGACGATGGCGATCTCCTCGGTCGACCAATGCGCATCCTTGAGCATCGGCCCGACCAGCGACGAGGTCATCGCATCGCCGAACTTGTAGGCGCAGACCAGGGCCAGCAGCGCCAGCATGCCGGGCAATCGCAGCCGCGGCAGCCAGCCAGCGGCCAGTACCGGCAGCGGCGGCCTGAGCTTGCGCACCGCGCCGTCAGATGCTTCGCGATAGAGCAGCACCGGCACGCAGGTCAGCGCCAGCAGAGCCGACATGCCGAGAGACATCGCCACCCAGCCGAACTTCGCGTAGACCCAGAGCAGCAGGCCACCGCCGAGCACCATGCCGATGCGGTAGGCGCCGACCTGAATGCCGTTGCCGAGTCCCCTCGCCTTTGCATCGAGCAGACGCACGGCCATGCCGTCGGTCGCCACGTCCTGCACGGCCGCCAGCACATTGAACGCGAACACCGCCGCAAACACAGCGAGAAAGCCGCGAGCGGGATCGATCAAGGCCAGCAGCGCGGCACCGATCGCGGCGATGAACTGGATCGGCAGGATCCAGCTGCGCCGCGTGCCGACGTGATCGACCAGCGGTGCCCACAGGAACTTCAGGGCCCAGGGGATGAACAGCAGCGCGGTGGCGCTGATCGCTTTCAGCGAAGCGCCGTTCTCGCGCATCAGCACCGGCAGCGCCTGGGTGAAGAAGCCGTACGGCAGGCCCTGGGCTAGGTACAGGCTGGTCAGCAGCAGCAAGGGTGCTGCGCGCGCTGCGGCGGCAGGCCCGGGAGAAAGCGATTCGGCAGACGTCAGGTTTTCAGGCGACATGCTCACAGCCTACGCAGGCGGCCCACATCGCAACAGCCTGCGCGATCGCCGCACTGCAATGAATTCTTCGCTAAGGTCAGTCAGCGAACGCGCCAGGACAGCTCACGATGAACGAAGCCGATTTCGAATACGCAGGATTCTGGATCCGGGTCTGGGCCAGCGTCATCGACAGCGTATTGCTGTTGCTGGTGATCATGCCGCTGGTGATCAGCGTCTACGGCTGGGACTACTACTTCGATCCCGAAGCCGCGTTCATTCGCGGCCCGGCCGATTTCCTGATTTCCTGGCTGCTGCCGGCAGTGTCGGTCGTGCTGTTCTGGCTGCTGCGCCGGGCCACGCCGGGCAAGATGGCGATCGCTGCAACGATCGTCGATGCCAGCACCGGCGGCGCGATCACGCCGCAGCAGGCGCTGCTGCGCTATGTCGGCTACTTCGTGTCGACGATTCCGCTCGGCCTCGGCCTGATCTGGGTCGCTTTCGATGCCCGCAAGCAGGGCTGGCACGACAAGCTGGCCGGCACCGTGGTGATCCGCCGGCGACGCGGGCCGCAGCCGGTGCGCTTCGATCGGCCTTCCTGATCGAACTTAGGGCTTCAGCGTGACCGAGTAAGGCACGCGATTGCGGTCATCGACCACTTCCACCTTCAGCGCATCGGCGGTCAACGCAAACGACATGAAGCCGGCCGTGG
>NZ_CAISIQ010000355.1 GCF_903885465.1 uncultured Nevskia sp. | reverse complement strand
GCCAGCGCGATCTTGGCCAGCCAGCGCTCGACCTTCGACGTCTGATGGCCGAGTTCATGGGCAACGTTGATCGACAGGCCCGAGGCCATGCCCAGCGAGATGAACAGGCCGAGCATCTCGAACCAGCGCAGGTCGCCGGTGATCGCCATCCAGGTACCCCAGATGAAGGTCGCGTACTGCACCGGAATCGCCGCGGCGACCGCCCAGCGGTAGTAGCGATCGGCATTCAGCGGGGTCATCGCGGCATCGGGCGGATTCTCGTTGTCCTCGCCGATCAGATGATCGAGGAATGGGATCACCGCGTAGACGACGATCGGCGTCAGCCACCAGAACAGCGACAGCCCGGTCCACTGCACGAGCCCGTAGCCGTAGATCGGCAGGCCCATGACGAACACGCCGAGCAGCCAGAGATAGCGTTTCTTGTCCTTCCAGTCTGCTGGGGATGCGGTCATCGTCGACATTGTGTTGCTCCTCTCTTTGCCGCGGCCATTAATAAACCGTTCGGTTAATAAATGTTGGGCAAGTTGGCTGCGCTTGTCAACGGCCGGCATCTGGATCGGAATGAGGTCTCCGGCTCGCTGCCGAGGTTCGACGTATCTGCCTATCCGCATGGAAGGATACAATCGTCAGGTTCACATGGATGCCTGCAATGCTCGATGCCCCGTTGTCCTTCGACCCCGCCGCCCTCGCAGCCCAGCTGGATGCGATTGCGGCTAAGCGGATCCTGATCATCGATGGTGCGATGGGCACGATGATCCAGGGCTATCGCCTGAGCGAGGCCGACTATCGCGGCGAGCGCTTCAAGGAGTGGCCGCATGACCTGAAGGGCAACAACGATCTGCTGGTGCTGACCCAGCCGGAGATCGTTCGCGAGATTCACCGCAAATACCTGCAGGCCGGTGCGGACATCCTCGAAACCAATACCTTCAATTCGCAGACGATCTCGCTTGCGGATTACCACATGGAGGAGCTGGCCTACGAGTTGAACTTCGAGGCGGCGCGCATCGCCCGCATCGAAACCGATCTCGCCTCGACGCCGGACAAACCGCGCTATGTCGCCGGAACGCTCGGGCCGACCAACCGCACGGCGTCGATCTCGCCGGACGTCAACGATCCCGGCGCCCGCAACGTCAGCTACGCGAAGCTGGTCACGGCTTACGCGGAGTGCGCACGCGGTCTGATCGATGGCGGCGCGCACATCATCATGATCGAGACCATCTTCGACACCTTGAACGCCAAGGCCGCGGTGTTTGCGGTCGAGCAGGTGTTCGAGGAGCGCGGCTACAAGCTGCCGGTGATCATCAGCGGCACCATCACCGATGCTTCAGGCCGCACCTTGAGCGGACAGGTCACCGAAGCGTTCTGGAATTCCCTGAGCCACGCACAGCCGTTCGCGATTGGCCTCAACTGCGCGCTCGGCGGCAAGGACATGCGCCCGTACATCGCCGAGTTGTCGCGGATCGCCAACTGCTATGTCAGCTGCTATCCGAACGCCGGCTTGCCGAACGCGTTTGGTGAGTACGACGAGACGCCGGATGAAACCGCTGCGATCATTGCCGAGTTCGCCGATAGCGGGCTGGTCAACATCGTCGGTGGCTGCTGCGGCACTTCGCCGGGCCACATCGGCAGCATCGCCAAGTTCGTTGCCGGCAAGCCGCCAAGAGTGCCGAGCCAGCCGGCGATGGCCTGTCGCCTGGCTGGTCTTGAGCCGCTGACCATCGACGACAGCCTGGGCTTCGTCAACATCGGCGAGCGCACCAACATCACCGGTTCGGCCAAGTTCCGCGATCTGATCAAGGCCGGCGATTACACCGCTGCCGTGGCCGTGGCGCGTCAGCAGGTGGAAGCCGGCGCGCAGGTCATCGACGTCAACATGGACGAGGGCATGATCGACGGCAAGGCCGCGATGGTGCGCTTCCTGAATCTGATCGCTTCCGAGCCGGACATCTCGCGGGTGCCGGTGATGATCGATTCCTCGAAATGGGAAGTGATCGAGGCTGGCCTGCAGTGCGTGCAGGGCAAGCCGATCGTCAACTCCATTTCGATGAAGGAGGGCACGGAAAAATTCATCGAGCAGGCCAAGCTGTGCCGTCGCTACGGTGCGGCGGTCGTGGTCATGGCTTTCGATGAACAAGGCCAGGCCGATACGCTGGAGCGA
This sequence comes from uncultured Nevskia sp., assembly GCF_903885465.1. Lineage (GTDB taxonomy): Bacteria > Pseudomonadota > Gammaproteobacteria > Nevskiales > Nevskiaceae > Nevskia. The sequence continues at coordinate 1,691 of NZ_CAISIQ010000355.1, read as the reverse complement.
CGCAAGACGATCTGCGAGAAGGCGTATCGCATCCTCGTCGATGAAGTCGGCTTCCCGCCGGAAGACATCATTTTCGATCCGAATGTTTTTGCCGTGGCCACCGGCATCGAAGCGCACAACAACTACGGCGTCGACTTCATCGAAGCCGCGCGCTGGATTCGCGCCAATCTGCCAGGTGCACATATCTCCGGCGGCGTCTCCAACGTGTCGTTCTCGTTCCGCGGCAACAACCCGGTGCGCGAAGCGATCCACGCTGTGTTCCTGTATCACGCGATCAAGGCGGGTATGGACATGGGCATCGTCAACGCCGGTTCGCTGGTGATCTATTCGGAGATTGATCCCGAACTGCGCGAGCGCATCGAGGACGTGATCCTCAACCGCAAGCCCGGCACCGATGGCACCGAAGCGCTGGTCGAGATCGCGCCGCGCTTCAAGGGTGATGGCAGCAAGGTCGAAGTCGCCGATGAAGCCTGGCGTTCGCTGCCGGCCGGCGAGCGCATCACGCATGCCGTGGTGAAGGGCATCGATGCCTTCGTCGAAGCCGATACCGAAGAGCTGCGCAAGGAGATTTCTGAGCGCGGCGGCCGACCGATAGAGGTCATCGAAGGTCCGCTGATGTCCGGCATGAACGTGGTCGGCGATCTGTTCGGCGCCGGCAAGATGTTCCTGCCGCAGGTGGTGAAATCAGCGCGCGTGATGAAGAAGGCCGTGGCCTGGCTGATCCCGTACATCGAGGCCGAAAAGAAGCCCGGCGACGTGGCGCAGGCCAAGGGCAAGATCCTGATGGCGACGGTGAAGGGCGATGTCCACGACATCGGCAAGAACATCGTCGGCGTCGTACTCCAGTGCAACAACTACGAGGTCATCGATCTCGGCGTGATGGTGCCGGCGCAGAAGATTCTCGATGCCGCACGCGAGCACAAGGTCGACATCATCGGTCTCAGCGGCCTGATCACGCCGAGCCTCGACGAGATGGTTCACCTCGGCAAGGAGATGCAGCGCCAGGGCTTCACCTTGCCCTTGCTGATTGGCGGCGCAACCACCTCGCGCGCTCACACTGCGGTGAAGATCCAGCCTGCGTACAAGGGGCCGATCGTCTGGGTGAAGGATGCTTCGCGCTCGGTACCGGTGGCATCCGCCTTGCTCGATGAGACGCAGCGCGCGGCGCTGATGCTGGAAACCAACAAGGAATATGCGGCAATCCGCGAGCGCCATGCAAACAAGGATCGCGATCAGAAGTATCTGTCGCTCGCCAATGCGCGGGCCAACGCCAGCCCGCTGGATTGGACGAGCTTCCGGCCGATCAAGCCGCGTCTGCTCGCCCAGCAGGAACATCACATCAGCGCCCGCGAAGCCGGCGCGGCGACGACCGCGCAGCACATCAAGCTGCTGCGCGATTACCCGATCGCCGAGCTGCGCGAGTACATCGACTGGCAGCCGTTCTTCATTTCCTGGGAGCTGAAGGGCCGCTATCCGGACATCCTCAACAACCCGGCGAGCGGCGAAACGGCGCGCAAGCTTTTTGCCGACGCCAACCTGATGCTCGACACCATCATTGCCGAGAAATGGCTGACCGCGAACGGCGTCATCGGCCTGTTCCCGGCGGCGAGCCTCGGCGACGACATCGAGGTCTACGCCGACGAATCCCGCAGCGCGGTGATCCACACGCTGCGCAATCTGCGCCAGCAGAG
>NZ_CAISIQ010000354.1 GCF_903885465.1 uncultured Nevskia sp. | reverse complement strand
GGTACTGGATCGGGATTGAATCCGGCTCGTGACTATACGGATTCAGGCTCATTGATGGACCTTTCATCGGCTGCTCACGAAGCTTTGACGAAGCGCGGCCAAGCGCCCGAAGCGTGTTTCCGGGCTATCCGCGCAGCTTCGAATGAGCCGCTGTCATCAATGCCGTGCGAAGCGCAGCAAAAGCCGTTCGTCGGCAGGTGAATGGCACGCTCCGTGCTAAACCTGACCGGCTGTTTGCAGACCCCAGCCTGCACCAGCGCCAGGGCGGTTCGCCGCCGACGATAACCAGGAGTTGCGTGCATGAAACTGATCACAGCCATCATCAAGCCTTTCAAGCTTGACGAGGTGCGTGAAGCCCTGTCGGAGATCGGCGTCGCCGGCATCACCGTCACTGAAGTCAAGGGCTTCGGCCGCCAGAAAGGCCATACCGAGTTGTACCGGGGAGCGGAGTACGTCGTCGATTTTCTTCCGAAAGTGAAGATCGAAGTTGCCATCGACGACGACAAGCTCGAATCCGCGATCGAAGCGATCACCAAGTCGGCACACACCGGGAAGATCGGTGACGGCAAGGTTTTCGTCACTTCGCTCGACCAGGCCATTCGCATCCGCACCGGCGAGACCGGGCGCGACGCGCTCTGAACGACGGCTCAATACTTTTAGGGGACCCCCGATGATTTCTCTTGGCAAGCTTTCCCGAGCACTGTTGTTCGCCAGCCTGACGGCTGCGGGCGGCATTGCATTCGCCGAGGAGGCCGCAGCACCGGCCGCCCCGGTTGCTGAAGCGACTGCTGCACCTGCGGCCGAAGCCGCAGCTCCCGATGCCGCGGCTCCGGCCGCCACCGAAGCGGCAGCCACCGAAGCCCCGGCCGCCGACGCGGCTCCGGCCGTAGCGGCCAAGCCGCCGGTGTTCAACGAAGGCAACATCGCCTGGATGCTGGTATCGACAGCCTTCGTGCTGCTGATGTCGCTGCCGGGCCTGGCCTTGTTCTACGGCGGTATGGTCCGCTCCAAGAACATGCTGTCGACGATGACCCAGACGTTCGCGATCTTCTGTCTGATCGGCGTGCTCTGGGTGGTCTACGGTTACTCGGTGGCCTTCAGTGGCACCGGACCGTTCTTCGGCACGCTCGACAAGATGTTCCTGAAGGGCGTTGTCTATGACGCCAACGGGTTCTTCACGGCGACTGCGACCTTCTCCAAGGGTGTCGTCATTCCGGAACTGCTGTTCGCGGTGTTCCAGATGACCTTCGCCTGCATCACCGTGGCCCTGATCGCCGGCGCCTACGCCGAGCGCATGAAGTTCAAGGCCGTGCTGATCTTCTCGGTGATCTGGTTCACGCTGTCCTACCTGCCGATGGCCCACATGGTCTGGTGGTGGGCGGGTCCGGATGCGTACACGGGTGCCGATGTCATCGACGCCACCAACGCAACCGCGGGTTATCTGTGGCAGCTGGGCGCGCTGGACTTCGCAGGCGGTACCGTCGTCCACATCAACGCCGGTGTTGCCGGTCTGGTGGCGGCGATCATCCTCGGCAAGCGTTCGGGCTACGGCAAGGTGCCGATGGCACCGCACAGCCTGGTGATGAGCATGATCGGTGCCTCCCTGCTGTGGTTCGGCTGGTTCGGCTTCAACGCCGGCTCCAACCTCGAAGCCAACGGCTACGCCGTGTTGGCCTTCGCGAACACCGCGTTCGCCACGGCTGCTGCCGGCGTGTCCTGGTTCTTCGCGGAATGGCTGTTCAAGGGCAAGCCTTCGCTGCTCGGCATCATCTCCGGCGCGGTTGCCGGTCTGGTGGCGATCACCCCGGCTTGCGGCTTCGTCGGCATCGGCGGCGGCCTGATCATCGGTCTGGTCTCCGGCGTGGTCTGCTTCTTCGCAGTGGCCTACCTGAAGTCGATCCTCGGCTATGACGATGCACTCGATGCCTTCGGCGTCCACGCCGTTGGCGGCATCATCGGCGCCATCCTGACCGGCGTGTTCGTCGATCCGGCCAAGGGCGGCGTTGGCGTCTACAACAACTGGGTCGATATGGTTCCGGGCTACTCCTCGGGCCAGATCATGATTCAGGTCAAGGCGGTGCTGGTCGCCGTGGTGCTCAGCGCGGTGGTCTCCGCGGTCACGCTGCTGGCACTGAAGTTCACGATGGGCATTCGGGTGTCGGAAGACGCCGAAGCCGAAGGTCTGGATCTCGCCGAGCACGGCGAGAAGGCCTACAACCCGTAAGCGTTCTGTCGTAAGCGCCCCAAGCCTGCCAGCGGAAGTCTTTTCCGCTGGCAGGTGGCGCGAACCGAGTTCTCCAAGGGAAGTTGTCATTGGGCGGACCTGTCGCCGGGTCCGCCTTTTTTATGAGCGTGTACATCCTGTACAAGACCGCGCCGTCCCTGGCGCGGACTACTCAAACAAGCAAGAATCTTTACACTCGCAAAGTGCTTCAGGAACGAGAAACCAAAAATGAAAATGCTGATCGCCATCATCAAGCCCTTTCGCCTCGACGCCGTGCGTGAAGCGCTCGCCGAAGCGGGCGTTCAAGGCATGACGGTGACGGAAGTGCGCGGCTTTGGCCGCCAGAAAGGTCATACCGAGTTGTATCGCGGTGCCGAATACACCATCGATCTGCTGCCGAAGATCAAGCTGGAAGTGGCGCTGACCCCCGATCAGGTCGACAAGGCCGTTGAGGCGATTGCCCGTTCCGCGAAGACCGGACAGATCGGCGACGGCAAGATCTTCGTCTACGATCTCAATCAGACGGTTCGTATCCGCACCGGAGAATCGGGCGTCGACGCGGTCTGACACGCTAGCGTCCCCAATCCCGGACCGCCGCCTGCAGATCCACAGGAGGCTGTCCCATGAAACTGCACAGTGCGTTGTCGTTGAAGATTTCGCTGGCAGTGCTGTTGCTGAACCTGTCGGCAGCAATGCCTGCGGCGGCGCAAAGCCGGGTCTACAAGTGGACCGATGGCAATGGCGTGGTTCACTACGGCGACAGTACCCGCGGGCCGGCGAAATCGATCCTGATCAAACCAACCAGCAGCGGTCTCGACGGTGGCGCCAACGCGCCTGCGATCGATCAGGCTGCCTGTGCCGCCAAGCGCGAGCAGCTCAAGCGCTACAGCAGCGCCAGCCGGGTTACCGAAACCAATGCGCTCGGCGAAACCCGTGATTACGATGACGCCCAGATCAAGAAGCTGATCGAAACCACCGAAGCCGCCGTTCGCAGCACCTGCGGCGAAAACTGACGTCACGACCTTGCCCAAGCGCCCGATCATCGTCGTGCTGTTGCTGGCCACCGCAGGCGTAGCCGACGTTGCCCATGCGGCCGGCGCCTACAAATGGGTCGATGCCCAGGGCAACACGCACTACGACGATCAGAACAGCCTCAAGCAGCGGCTGACTCTGCAGTATCTCAACCAGCGAAACGTCCCCGAACAGATCGAAGCCACCACGCCACGCGAGTTCATCGAAGCCGTGGCCAGGGATTGCGCCAATGCCCGCGATCGCGCTGCCGTGTTCCGCGGCGCTCGAAAGGTCTATGGCCGGGATCCGGTAGGCAACGCCTATCTACTATCGGCCCGCCAGCAGGCGCTTGAAGTGGAGACGGCCGAACGCAACGTCCAGCGCTATTGCAGCGCTGGCGCCGCCGCCAGCTTGTATCGCGAGCAGCGGCTGGCGGCGTCGGCGCCGAAGGTCAGGAAAATCGAGGTCGAGCAGCGCCGCTGACCGCGGCGTGCCGTCGGCAATCAGCCGGCAATCGCCTTCTTGACGAAAGTCGGCAATGCAAAAGCTGCTGCATGCGTATCGACGTTGTAGAACTGGCAATCCATCGCCTCGATCGCTTTCTCGTCGAGCCGCGCGGCCAGCGGGCCAGCCGTCTTCTGTGCGATCGAACCGCTCCACCAGCCGCTCGGATAGATCGTCTGCGGGAAATGGATCAGGCGGGTCTGGGCGAAACCGGCCTGGCGCATGAACTTGTGCATCTCGGTGATCAGCGGCAGATGCAGGATCGGTGATTCCGACTGCTGCACCAGCAGACCGCCCGGCTTCAGGGCACGCAGGCAGTCGACATAGAACTTGGCGCCGAACAGGCCTTCCGCCGGGCCGACCGGATCGGTCGAGTCGATGATGATCACGTCGAGGCTGGCCGGTGCCACGTCCTTCATCCAGGCCAGACCGTCGCCGAAGAACAGCGTGGCGCGCGGATCCTTGTTGGCGACGCACAACTCGGGAAAGTACTGCTCAGACAGGCGCGTCACGCGCTCGTCGATCTCGACCTGGGTCGCGGTCTTCACTTCCGGGTGCTTGAGCACTTCGCGCAAGGTGCCGCAGTCACCACCGCCGACGATCACCACATGCTCGGGCGCCGGGTGCGAGTTCAGCGCCGGGTGCGACATCATCTCGTGGTACAGGAAGTTGTCGCGGGTCGACACCATCGTGCAGCCGTCGATGGTCATCAGCCAGCCAAAGGTTTCGGTCTTGAAGATTTCGATCTTCTGGAACGGCGTCTGCTCGCTGTGCACGCGCTCGCCGAGTTTCAGCGAAAATGCCGTCCCCGTCGCATCGACGGGCTCCGAAAACCAAGTGTTATCCAATGACATTTGTCGCGCTCCAGAAATGACGGGCGAGTATACGGTTTGGAGTATTTGAATTGAGTGACGGCCTTGAGTGACGGAATGAAGCAGCCCAACTGGACCCCCGCCGATTCGGTCGACCTCTACAACATCGCCAAATGGGGCGATGGCTACTTCGACGTCAACGATGCTGGCCATGTGATCGTGCGGCCGCAGGGTGCGGGTTCGGCTGTGACCATCGATCTGCACGAGCTCGCCGAGCGCCTGCCACGCGAAGGTCTGGACCTGCCCGTGCTGGTGCGCTTCACCGACATCCTCAAGGATCGTGTCGACGTGCTGACGGGTGCCTTCGCGTACGTCATCAAGGAGCTGCATTACAGCGGCCACTACACGGCCGTGTACCCGATCAAGGTCAATCAGCAGGGCTCGGTGGTCGAAGCGATCGTCGAGCACGGCGGCGAGCGGGTCGGCCTCGAAGCCGGTTCGAAGCCGGAACTGGCGGCGGTGCTCGGCTTGGCGCCGCCCGGCAGCATCATCGTCTGCAATGGCTACAAGGATCGCGGCTACATCCGTCGCGCGCTGATCGGCGCCAAGCTCGGTCACACGGTCTACATCGTCGTCGAGAAGCTCTCCGAACTGCCGCTGGTGCTGGCGGAATCGGTGGCGCTTGATGTCGAACCGATCATCGGTCTGCGCGTGCGTCTGTCGGCGGTTTCCGAATCGACCCAGCAGAACACCGGCGGCGAGAAATCCAAGTTCGGCCTGACCGTGCCGCAGGTGCTCGAAGCGGTGGAGATGATGCGTGCGGCCGGCAAGCTCGATGCGGTCCGCATGGTCCATTTCCATCTCGGTTCGCAGGTTGCCAACGTGCAGGACGTGGCGCGCGGCATGCGCGAAGCGGCACGTTATTACGTCGAGCTGCGCAAGCTCGGCGCGCCGGTCGATACCGTCGATGTCGGTGGCGGCCTCGGCGTCGACTACGAAGGCACGCGCTCGCGCAGCTATTGCTCGATGAACTACTCGGTGCGCGAGTACGCGCGCAACATCATCCGCACCTTGGCCGAAGTCTGCGAGACCGCCGGCGAGCCGCAGCCGAATCTGATCTCCGAAAGCGGCCGCGCGCTGACCGCGCATCACGCGGTGCTGATCACCTCGGTGGTCGATTCCGAAGTCGCGCCCAGCGGCGTGCTCGAAGCGCCGCATGCCGATGCGCCGGCCGCGTTGCGCGCACTGCACGAACTGCCGGGCCACATCGACGCCGACGGCCCGATCGAGTGCCTGCACGACGCCGCCAACTACCTGTCCGATGCCCAGACCCAGTACACGCTCGGCCTGATTCCGCTGCGTGATCGCGCTTACGCCGAACGCGCTTATTACACGGTTGCCCGAGCAGTGCTGCCGAAGCTCGATCCGACCATTCGCGCCGAGCGCGATGCCCTCGACGAACTGCGCGAAAAGCTGTCGGCCAAGTACTTCTGCAATTTCTCGGTGTTCCAGTCGGTGCCCGATGCCTGGGCGATCGACCAGGTGTTTCCGATCGTGCCGATCCATCGTCTGAACGAGCGCCCGTCGATCCGCGGCCGGCTCTGCGATCTGACCTGCGATTCCGACGGCCGTCTCGATCTCTATGTCGATCGCGAAGGCGTGGTGTCGACGATGGCGCTGCATGAACTAAAGCACGACGAGCCTTATCGACTGGCGCTGTTCATGGTCGGCGCCTACCAGGAAATTCTTGGCGACATGCACAACCTGTTCGGCGATACGAACGCGGTGAACGTCGTCGTCAAAGGCGACTCTTGGCGGCTCGAAGGTGCGGAGCATGGCGACCGCACCGACGAGCTGCTGCGCTATGTGCACCTCGCACCGGAAGCGCTAGCCCAGAGCTATCGCCGCAAATTCGCGGCGACGGATCTGCCGCAGGCAACGCGCAGCGCGCTGCTCTCCGAACTCGAAGCCGGTTTGAGTGGGTATACCTACCTGAGCTAAAAGCAGGTCTCACGCAAAGGCGCCAAGAAAAGCTCGGGATCTATGGCCTTTCCGTGGCGTCTTGGCGCCTTTGCGTGAGGAAAGCTTTCAAGCCCGCAGAAAGCGCCCGAACTCGGTAATGAAGCGCCGCGGTGATTCGAACGGAATCACATGGCCCGAGTTCGGAAACTCGATCAGCTTGGCGTGCGGCACCAAGGTGCCGAGCAGGCGCTGGCCTTCGGCTGGATACATCGCCGAGCGGCCGCCGATCATCACGGTCATCGGTTTCTGCATCGTGCTCATCGATTCGCGCCAGTCGAAGCCGTCTTCCAGATAGGAACGCAGCGAGTCGACGTAGACCGTCCAGTTGGTGGTCGGCACCAGGCGCTTCGCAAGCTGGTCGTAGCGAGTCAGGCTGGCCGCACCGCGCCAGCCGCGATGGCTGAACGCGAAGCTCAGGAACTCGGCAAGCAGCGCCCAGAAGCGCTGGCGCAGATGGCCGGGCAGACGATCGAACGGCGTGTCGCGATAGATCTTCAGGCGGTGCAGCAGATCGCTCCAGTCGGCCAGCCGCTCGGTCTGCACGCTGCCGAGTACGCCGTGCTGCCAGTCGTCGCCATTGATGATCCGCGGCGCCTGATCGATGTGCAGATAGCTGTGCACGCGATCAAAGCCGTAGCGCGCGTGATAGTCCATCGCCGTGCAGGCGCCCATCGACAGGCCGGCGAGGCGGACCTGATCGAGCCCCAGACTCTCGATCAGATCGGCGAGGTCATCGGCGTGCTGGTTGATCAGCTGCGGCGTGGTGATGCGCAGGCCATGCGAACCGCCGAAGCCGCGCAGGTCCGGCAGGATGAAGCGCTGCTTGAGCAGCAGCGGCGCGATCACCGGCAGCCACATCGCACCCTGCATGCCGAAGCCGTGCAACAGCACGCAGGCCGGGCCGCGGTCTCGGCCGACGTCGAGATAGTGGAGGCGGGCGCCGTCGCGGGTGGTCAGATGGGGCATGGGGCTTCAGTTCAGAGCGGTGGCGGGGACGACGGGCAGCACGATGCTCGAGGGCCGCGCCGCATCGTTGTAGATGGTCAGGACGCCGGCCAGCGATTGCAGCAGGGTCGGCAGCGGCGGCACGCCCTGCGGCAGGTTGCTGGCACTGACCGAGACGCGAAGCTTGTGGCCGGGTGCGATCACCGCGCTGGTCGGGAACACTTCGACCGGGACCAGCACCGGTTCGCCTCTGGGCAGCGGCTCGACCGATGCCTGCGTGTATGGATGCCAGGGCTGGATCATCTGGCCATCGAGCGTCCGGCTTTTCGCCGCATCGACGGCGCGCAGGCTCGCGGTCTGCAGGCCGTTGGTCAGCGTGCGCGCGATGCCGCGCTCGTCGACATCGGACACGCGGATCGATAGCCCGGCGTCGCCGGCCGTGCTGTCCATCCAGATGTCGGCCTGGATCGGGCCATTCAGATACATCGGCGCGGTCAGTGCGGCGGTCTCGTAGACGATCGCCAGGCGGTCCGAGGCATTCGAATTCTCGAAGCAGGGCAGTGGGATGTAGCCGGCGGCACCGGCCGTCCACTGCACCGTCGAGGCCGAGCACAGACCGGCGATCGGCACCTGCAGCGCGCGGTTGACCGGCTCGCCAGCGGCGGGCGCTACGCTGCTCAGCAAGTGACTGCCGTGCAGGAACAGGCGCAGCGCGCTGGCATCCGGATGCGGCCAGTCGCGGGCCGTCACATAGCGCTCGGCGCCGTAGACCCACTGGGTGACGTTGGGAATTGTCTCGGCGCCCACGTCGAGGCCCTTCACGTACTGATCGAACCAGCGCAGCTCGATCTGGTTGAGCAGCGGCACGCTATCGACCGGCAGGCCAGCGCCGAACGCAGCGTCGAGATGGGTCCACGGGCCGATCAGCAGTTTCGCCGGGACGTTGCGCTTCAGCACTTCGTAACTCATCGGCTCGCTGCGCTGGAACAGATCGCGCAGACCGCCGACGACGAAGGTCGGCACGCGCACCGCGTCGAGCACTTCCAGCGGCGAGCGGGTACGCCAGAACGGGCCGTCATAGGCGGTATCCGGATCGCCGGCCAGGGCGTTGAGAATCAGCGGCGCCTGGAATTTCAGCGCGGCATTGGTGATGTGTTCGAGGACGATCGGCAGGCCGTTGGCCGGATCGGTCAGCGCCGTCGGGTTGGTCACGCCGAGCACGGTGATCAGGCTCAGCCAAAGCGGGATGAACGTCGGGTTGATCTGGCCACCGGTGAAGACGATGTCGCGGTAGCCGTCGCCGATCGGCACGATCGGGAACGCGGCCTTCACCGCCGGATGATGCTGGGCGGCGGTCAGCATCGTCGAGATGCCGAGGTAGCTGACGCCGTACAGACCGATGCGACCGTTGCTGAACGATTGAGTGGCCGCCCATTCGGTGACTTCGGCGTAGTCGCCCTGCTCGGTTTCACCGAACGCTTCCCAGACGCCTTCGGACTGCCCGGTGCCGCGCACGTCGACGATCACGGTCGCGTAGCCGTGCCGGACGATGTACGGATCGGCACCGCCGAGGGCGTCGACCTGGCTGCCGACCACGCCGTTGTAGGGCGTCTGTACCAGCACCACCGGGAACGGGCCGGTCTCCGGATTGCCAGCGGCATCCGCTGGCAGGGTCACGTAGGTGGCCAGGCGGATGCCGTCGCGCATCGTGATGTACTGCACCGGCGAGCGCGCGATGCCGGCGTAGCCGGCCGGCGGATCGTAGGCGGTCCAGCTGGCGTTGCTGTTGCTGCCGATCGCTACACCGTCAGCGGCAGTAGCCTCGCGGCTGCCCAGGGTCGACCAGTCCGCGCTGGCTGACGGCGTTGTCGTCGTCGAGCCGTCCGGGGCGCTGCTGCCGCCGCAGGCTGCGAGGAAGATGGCCACGGCGATGCCGGCGGCGCGCAGGGAAGCCCTGCCGAAGTTCACGATGCCCATTGTCCCCTCCCGTTATGAGGCGTTCCGCTTTCGCCCGGCTGTGATCGCCGGGTCGAACGAGAACGCTTGTTCACTGAGGGGCGATGATACCCCTCGCCGGGCGTTTTCTACATCGGGCTCGGCCGACGACCGCGATCAGCCGCGGTTGCGCGCTCTCGCAATCGCCGCGCGTACCTGCGCCGGCGCGGTGCCGCCCCAGTGATTGCGCGCATTCACCGAGCCGTCGAGCGTCAGCACCTCGAACACGTCGGCTTCGATCAGCGCCGAGAAGCCGCGCAGCTCATCGAGCGACAGCTCGGACAGATCGCAGCCCTTCTTCACTGCATGACCGACTGCCGAGCCCACCGCGTGATGAGCGTCGCGGAACGGCAGGCCGCGCTTGACCAGGTAATCGGCCAGATCGGTCGCCGTCGAATAACCCTTGAACGCGGCGGCGCGGCAGGTGGCGCGTTCGACCGTGACATTCGGCAGCATCGCCGCGAACAGCCGCAAGCTCGCCGACAAGGTGTCGTGGGCATCGAACAGCGGCGGCTTGTCTTCCTGGTTGTCGCGGTTATAGGCCAGCGGCTGGCCCTTCATCAGCACCAGCAGCGCATTCAGATCGCCGACCACGCGGCCGGTCTTGCCGCGCACCAGTTCGGGCACGTCCGGGTTCTTCTTCTGCGGCATGATCGACGAGCCGGTGCAGAAGCG
>NZ_CAISIQ010000353.1 GCF_903885465.1 uncultured Nevskia sp. | reverse complement strand
GGCAGCAGCGATACCGCAACCGCCACCGGACGGGCGATGAAGAGCAGCACGGCGGCAGTGAGCAGCGCCGGGAGCGCTTCGTCGACCATCCGGCTCGGCGTGGCCAGCAGGCCAAGCACTAGGAACATGCCGATCTGAGCCAGCCAGGCGATGCCATCCTGAAAGCGCTTGATGCTGGCGAAGGCGCGCACCGGCTGATTGCCGAACATCAGGCCGGCGAGGTAGACGGCGAGGAAGCCGCTGCCACCAAGCGAAGCGGTGACGCCGTAGATCAGCAGGCCGCCGAACATGGTCAGCAGCGGATACAGCGAATCACCGAGTTCGACCTCGTTGATGGTCCGGATCAGCAGATAGCCACCGGCATAGCCGAGGCCGATGCCGAGCGCGATCTGGGTGACCAGCAGTTCGGCGACTTCCATGACGCCGTAGGTCTCTGGCGCCAGCACGTAATGAACGAGGCCGATGGTCAGCATCACGGCCATCGGATCATTGGTGCCGGACTCGATCTCCAGTGCCGAGCTGATGCGATTGTTCAGGCGCACCGAGCGGGTGGAGAGCAGCGAGAACACCGCTGCAGCGTCGGTCGAGCCGACGATCGCGCCGATCAGCAGGCCTTCGGCGATCGGCAGATGGAACAACCAGGCGGCGACCGCACCGATGATCGCCGTGGTGATCAGCACGCCGACCGTGGCCAGCATCAGCGCCGGCCTCAGGCCGACACGAAAATTGGATAGCGGCGTGCGCAAGCCACCGTCGAACAGGATCAGCGCCAGCGCCGCGGTGCCGGCCAGATTGGCCGCCGAATAGTCGGCGAATTTGATGCCGCCGGGGCCGTCTTCACCCGCCAGCAGGCCGACGATCAGAAACACCAGCAACAGCGGCACGCCCAGTCGCGGCGTGATCGCCGTCGCCAGGATGCTGATCAGGAACAGCGTTCCTGCGACGAGAATGCTGTGGCTTGCGACTTCCATCGGGGACGGCGGGTGCTGGTGACGGGCCGGGCCGGATGGCCGCCTTCAGCGAGATGCTAGCGGATCGCGCGGCCGCAAACCGGGCGATCGTGCACAGACTGCAGCAATTGATGAAATCAGCCTTGCGACAAGCGGCCGCGCGCAGCGATCAGGTGCGTGGCCCGTCCTCGCGCCAGCGCTATTGCGCAGGCCCGGGAACTGCAGCCAGACCTTTTTGTCATACTCGCGCCCTCATCGAAGCCTGCTGCCGAACCCATGAAATCGACCCTCGTTGCTGCTGCTCTGCTGTTCATTGCCGTTGTGGCTCCGGCACAGGCAGGGGACGCTGCCGCCGACAAGATTGCCAAGCAGCTCGGCCTCAAGGTGGAGAACATCCGGCCATCGCCGATCGCTGGCGTTTACGAGATCCAGCACGAGCGTGAGTTCGCCTATGTCACCGCCGATGCCCGCTATCTGCTCCGCGGCGATCTCGTCGATCTGAAGACTGGTGAAGAGCTGACCGAGGTGCATCGCCGCAGCGATCGTCTCGAAGTGATCGGCAAGCTGGCCCAGAACAAGCTGATCGAGTTCGCGCCAGCACCGCCGCAGGTTGCCAAGTACACGATCACCGTGTTCACCGATGTCGATTGCGGCTACTGCCGCAAGCTGCACTCGGAGATCGCCCAGTACAACGCCCAGGGCATCGCGATCCGCTATGCGTTCTTCCCGCGCTCGGGTCCGGACACCGATTCCTGGCGCACCGCCGAAGCAGTGTGGTGCTCGGCTGACCGGCAGAAGGCGCTGACCGAAGCCAAGACCGGCGCGACCATCAAGGTCAAGGGCAAGCTCTGCGACAACCCGATCGCCGAGGAGTATCAGCTGGCCCAGGATCTCGGCATCCGCGGCACGCCGATGATGGTGTTCCCGAACGGCGAAGTGTTCCCTGGCTACATCCCGGCAACGGCGCTGGCGCAGAAGCTGGCCGAAGTGAGTGCCAAGCCGAAGGGCTGATCCGAAGCCGCTCGCGGCGGCTTCACTTCATCCGATAGCCGACCCCCGGCTCGGTGACGATCAGGCTCGGCTGCTCGGGATTGGGTTCGAGCTTTGCACGCAGTTGTCGGATATAGACGCGCAGGTAGGCGACATCGCCGGCATCGTCCTGCTGCCAGACCTCGCGCAGCAGGTGACGATGGGTCAGCACCTTGCCGGCGTGGATCACCAGTTGCTGGAGAATTCCGTACTCCTTCGGTGACAGCCGCACCTCTGTGCCATCGCGCACCACCACCCGACGCACCAGATCGACAGTCAAGGCCCCGCGCACGAACAGCGGCGGTGTGCCCTGGCTCTGCATGCGGTGGCGCAGTGCCGCGCGAATGCGGGCCAGCAGCTCGTCGACACTGAATGGCTTGGTCACGTAATCGTCGGCACCGGCATCGAGTGCGCGCACCTTGCCGTCATCGTCGGTACGGCTGGACAGCACGATGATCGGCACCGCCGAATCGGCACGCAGCACTTCGATCACCTTCAGACCATCACCATCGGGCAGGCCCAGATCGAGCAGGATCAGATCCGGCCGTTCGCTGGCTGCCACTGCCAATGCTTCGGCGACGCTGCCGGCTTCGAGCACCTTGTAATCGTTGACCTGCAAGGTATTGCGCAGCAGCCGGCGAATCGGCAGCTCGTCGTCGACGATCAGCACGCGGCCCTGGTCCAGGCTCATGAACCGAGCCTCATGGCGATGCCGGCGATGGCACTGCGTCCGGCAACACGGCCGGCGCTTCGGCAATCAGGTCTGGCGAGAACTCGATCAGGAATTCCGCGCCATGCGCACCGCTGACCTCGTTGCGATTACGGGCGTGAATGCGGCCACCCATCGCCAGCACGAAGCCACGACAGATCGCCAGGCCCAGGCCGGTGCCTGCTCGGGCGCGGTCGGCGTCTTCGCGCACCCGGTAGAACTTGTCGAAGATGCGATCGAGATCGGCCGGCGGCAGACCGGGGCCGTCGTCGCGGACGACGATGACGATGCTGAAGCGATGGCGGCTGACGCCGACCTCGATGGTGCTGCCAGCCGGCGTGTACTTCGCTGCGTTGTCGAGCAGGTTGACCAGCACCTGATCCATCAGCGCTTCGTCGAGCAGCAGCATCGGCAGGCCGGGGGGAATGCTCAGCTTCAGCTTGTGCCCGGTCAGCGCCGGCTGGCAGCGGCGCACCGCGGCGGCAATCAGGTCGGCGAGATCGCAGGGCTCGCGCCGCGCTTCCAGCGCGCCGGCATCGATGCGGGTCATGTCGAGCAGGTTGGCGACATAGCGATTCAGCCGTTCGGCTTCGTCCTGAGCGCTGCCCAGCAGCTCGTCACGGGTCGCCTCGTCATAGCGGGTGCCGAACGAACGCAGGCTCGCCAGGGTGCCGATGATCGAGGCCAGCGGCGTGCGCAGATCGTGGGACACCGAGGTCAGCAGCGAGGCGCGCAGCTTCTCGGTCTCGGCCAGCATTCGCGCCTGATCGACATCCTTGGCCAGCCGAATCCGCTCGGTGGCGATCGCCGCCAGATCGACCAGCGCATCGAGCAGTCGCCGGTCATCCGGCGTCAGACGAAAATCCGGCTGCGCGCGGCTGATGCCGACCACGCCACGCGTGCCCTGGCCGGTGCGCAGCGGCAGGAACAGGCAGCGGCCGCCGGGCAGGGTGTCGGTACCGCGGCCGGTCGGTTGATTGCGATCCCAGCACCAGCTGGCGGCGGCAAGATCGGCTTCGTCGAGCACGGTTTCGGCCGGCGAGCTGGCCATCGTCGTCAGCCGGCCGCTGGCGTCGGGCAGCAGCAGCAGCGCATGCACCTCCAGCATGTTGGCGATCTGCGCAGCGGTGACCGCCATCAGCGTGTCGAGCTTGCGGATGCCGGCCAGCTTGCGGCTGAAGGCAAGCAGCTCGGCCGTGGTCAGCGCCTGATCGTGGGCGGTTTCGGCATGCAGTCGCTCGCGGGCGGTCAAGGTGCTGGTCAGCACCGCGGCAGCGCAGAAGAAGATCAGCGCCAGCACCTGGCTCGGATCGGCGACGTTGAAGGTGTAATGCGGTTCGGTGAAGAAGAAGTTGTAGGCCAGCGTGCTGGAAACCGACGCGAAGATCGACGCACCCAGGCCGTAGCGCGTGGCGCTCCACAGCACTGCGGCGAGATAGACCAGCGAGATATTCGGCACCGATACCAGCGCATCGAGCACGCGGCCCACCAGGGTCGCCGTGGCGACCATGAAGCCGGTGCTGACATAAGCGGAAATCTCGCGGCTGGCCGGGCGCCGTGGCCGCGCCACCGGCGTGCCGTCACCCTCGTCGGTGCCAGGAACGGCCGCCGGATCTTCGGCCAAGATGTGCAGATCGATGCCGCCGGCGTCGCTCAGCAGTTCGGTGACCACCGAGCCATGCCGCCAGGAAAACCACCAAGGCCGCGTGGTCTTGCCGACCACGATCTGGGTGATGTTGTTGTTGCGCGCCCAGCCGAGCAGATCGGCCGCGATATGTCGCGAGCCGGGCAGACTCAGTGTTTCCGCACCCAGCGATTCGGCCAGCCGCAGGGTATCGGCGATGCGCATCTGTGCTTTCTCGCCGAGCGAACGGGTACGCGTGGTTTCCACATGCAGCGCGAACCACGGCGCGTCCAGGCGATCGGCGATGCGCTTGGTCCGGCGCACCACTTCGGCGGCGGCCGGCGATTCGTTGACGCAGACCATCAGCCGCTCGCCCGCCACCCACGGCCCGCGGATCGCGTGGCTGCGCATGTAGGCGCGCATCTGATCGTCGACGCGCTCGGCGGTACGGCGTAGTGCAAGCTCGCGCAGTGCGGTGAGATTGCCGGGCTTGAACCAGTTCTTCAGCGCCGCCTGCGCCTGCGCTTCGGCGTAGACCTTGCCGTCGTTCAGACGCTCGATCAGCTCCTGCGGGGTGAGATCGACGATCTCGACTTCGTCAGCGGTATCGAAGACCTGATCGGGCACCGTCTCGCGCACCCGTACGCGGGTGATCCGGGTCACCACATCGTTGAGGCTTTCGATGTGCTGGATGTTCAGGGTCGACCAGACATCGATGCCGGCAGCCAGCAGCTCGGCGACATCCTGATAACGCTTCGGATGGCGCGAACCCTCGGCATTGCTGTGCGCCAGCTCGTCGACCAGCACCAGCTGCGCGCGGCGGCGCAGCAGGCCGTCGAGATCCATCTCCTGCAGCATCCGGCCGCGATAGGGGATGTCGCGGCGCGGCTGCAGCTCCAGACCTTCGATCAGCGCCAGCGTGTCACGCCGGCCATGAGTCTCGACGATGCCGATCACCACGTCGACGCCTTCGCTGCGCTTGCGGTGCGCCGCTTTCAGCATCGCGCAGGTCTTGCCGACGCCGGGAGCGGCACCTAGAAAGATCCGCAACTGACCGCGCGTGGCGGCCTTCGCTGCTTCCAGCAGCGCTTCCGGTGACGGACGTTGCCGCTCGTCGGCGCTCATGGTTCAGCTTTCGCTGCGCACGCGCCGCATGACCTTGATCCGCTCGATGCGCGGGCCGGTGACTCTCTGCACGGTGATCTCGTGCGCGCCGATGACGATCAGATCGCCACGCACCGCGATGCGATCGAGCTTCTGCATCACCAGGCCGGCGACGGTATCGACGTCTTCGCTGCCATCGATCTCGGCCCCGAGCACGCGCTCCAGCCGGTAGACCGGCGTGTCGCCACGGAGCAGCAGGCTGCCGTCGGCAAGATGAACGATGCGGCGATCGACCTGGCCGGCGCGGCGCGGCTCGTATTCGTCGACGATCTCGCCGAGCATCGCTTCGAGCACGTCTTCCAGGGTCACGAAGCCATCCATCGTGCCTTCGAAATCATCGACCAGCGCCAGATGCGGCGCGCCCTGGCGGAAGCGGCGCAGCACTTCGAGCGCCGGCGTGTCTTCGCGGAAGCGATGGATATCGCGGGCCAGACGGCGCAGGCGCAAGCCGTAGTCGTCGCCCGGCGGTTCGAGCAGCAGATCCTTGACGTGGACGACGCCGACGATGGCCTCTTCCTCATCGAACAGCGGATAGCGGCTGTAGCCGTACTTCTGGACGATGCGCCGCACTTCGGCGTGGCTGCAGTCGTGATCCAGGCCGATCATCTCGCGGCGCGTGCGCATCAGATCGCTGGCGACCAGATCCTGCAGCTCCAGCGTATGCGCCAGCATGATGTTGAGGTTGGACTCCGGCTTGTCACCAGCCGCATGGCTGAGATGCAGGATCATCTTCAGCTCGTCATGCGTGTAGCTGTTGTTGGCATCGTGGCCGCCAGTGCCTTCGAGGCCGGCCGCCTTCAGCGCGACATTGGCGCTGCGGTTCAGCAGTTCGATCGCCGGATACATCAGCCAGTAGAACGCGTACAGCGGCGTCGCCGTCCACAGCGACACGCCTTCCGGCTGGCGGATCGCCATCGACTTCGGCGCCAGCTCGCCGATGACGATGTGCAGGAACGAGATCACCGTGAAGGCGACGATGAACGCGATCGTGTGCACCGTGCGTTCGCTGTCGATGCCGGCCATGGTCAGCAGCGGTTCGAGCAGGCTGGCGAACGCCGGTTCGCCGACCCAGCCGAGACCGAGCGAGGACAAGGTGATGCCGAGCTGGCAGGCCGACAGATAGGTATCGAGCTGGCCGTGCACCTTGCCGAGAATGCGGCCGCGCCAGCCGTTCTGCGTGCTGAGTTCCTGAGCCCGTGTCGAGCGCAGCTTGACCAGCGAAAACTCGGCGGCGACGAAGAAGCCGTTGAGCACCACGAGCGCGAGTGCCAGTGCAACCAGCAACGCGTTGTCGAAAGAAGACATGAGACCGTGCGGCATACCCCAGGATGGAGGCCCGGGGCAGTATATCGTCCGCTAGACAAAGGCCTGTCATGGCCTGCGTGGGCTCATCGGCGTCAATGGCGTCGCTGATTCGCCACCTTCAGCCGCGGCAGCTGGGCGCGATGCTTGCGCAGGAAGCAGATCTCGATCAGCGTCGGCCAGATCTCCAGCGAGCCTTTGAACTGGTTGATGACGTCGTCGACGATATAGATCAGCTTCTGCTGGAAGAAGTCGGCATCGAAGCCGAAGAACGCACGCTCCAGGCTCACCGCGAAACTCTTCAGCGATTCACGCCGCGCACCGCGTGACTGCTTGGTGGCCAGCAACACTCTGCTGTGCAGATCGCGGATGCGGGCCAGGATCGCGTCGCTGTCTTCGAGCGTCACTTCGCCTTCGTAGTCGAACATGATCGACAGCTCGTCGATCCGCGACAGGCTGCCCTTGATCTTGCGCTTCAACAGATTGGCCACTTCCTCGTTGAACACTTCCGAGGGCAGCGGGTCGCGCATGTAGTTGTTCTTGATGTGGTTCTGCGCCGCGTCGACATGCGCCGACACCAGCCCCGGCTGCTGAATCCATAACCGATAGATGTAGTCCTCAAAGCGCAGCCGGGTCGGGAAGAACGGCGGCAGGCCCAGCGTGTTGTCGTAGCCGGCCACGCCGCAGTCCATGCGCCAGTTCAGATTGGTGATCGCGGGGCGGAAGTTCTCCAGCACGTAGAACTCGTTGAGTTCCTCGATGCTGACCTGGGCTTCGTCGTCGAGATACATCTCGACGAAATCGAGGGCATCGATATCGTTGGTGCCGGAGCGATAGGTCTGCGCCATCTTGACGATCGCTTCATCGTCGATCTTGCCCGGCGCCAGCTGCAGGCTGTTCTCGCGATGCAGGCCATGCGAGGCATTGGTTTCCAGATCCATCGCGGTGTCGATCAGCAGATCGCCGCGTTCGTGATTCAGCGGCGTATCGCGCACCGGCTTGCCGAGCACGTCCTGAAACGCGGTCAGGATGTCGAAGGATTTCTTGGTGTACCCATTCTGGCCATGGCGCTTGACCTGGCCGCGACAGACGATGCCGTCGTCGAGCGTTTCCGGGCTGTCTTCCATCAGCGCGAACGGCCGCATGTCGTCATCGGCGCTGATCATCAGATCACCGAGCGTGTAGATCAGCGTCCAGTTGCGATTGCCGCCATAGCTGGGCCGGAACAGGTTGCGGATCAACGGTTCCAGCTTGCGATCCTGCAGGCGCCCGAACAGCAGGCTCAGGAACTGTTCCTTTTGCTGGGGGCCGACGTACCAGAGCGGGTTCTGCGTCGTCGTCTGCTCCAGCAGCGGGTAGTACTTCTGCTGGTTCACGGTGCTGGAATCATCGAACACGATCAGGTCGATCGAATGGCCGTTCTTGCGAAAGTGCTCATCGTAGGCTTCCACGGTCTGGCCGACGTCGCGCAGGCGATAGGTCGGGATCACGAATACCGGTTTGGGGCTTTGCATATCGGAGGAATCGCCTCCCAATGGATGGATCGAGGTAGCTAAGGGTTCAGGGCTGCGCAGCGGTGATCGGCGCCAGCTGGTCCAGCGCCAGGTTCAGCACCAGCGCGTTGACCACCGGCTCGCCGATCAGACCGAGTGCATCGTGTTCGGCCTTGGCGGCCACCAGCTCACGCAGCTTCTGCGCATCGAGCTTGCGAGCCTTGGCAATGCGCGGCAGCTGGAACTCGGCAGCGGCCAGCGAGATCTGCGGATCGAGCCCGCTGCCGGAGGTGGTGACCAGATCGACCGGCACCGCAGCGTTCGGATTCTCCGCGGCGAGCTTGTCGGCATCGGTCTTGACCCGATCGAGCAGCGCTTTCGAAGTCGGCCCCAGATTCGAGCCGCTCGACGACGAGGCGTTGTACGGATCCGGCGAGGTCGCAGACGGCCGGCCGTGGAAGTACTGCTCGCCGGCGAAGCTCTGGCCGATCAGCTCGGAACCGATCACCTTGCCATCGCGCTCGATCAGACTACCGTTGGCCTGATACGGAAACAGCACCTGCGCGAGGCCGGTGATCACCAGCGGGTAGGCGATGCCGGTCAGTGCGGTGAACAGCGCCAGCAGGACGATGGCGGGACGTAGTTGTTGCAGCATTGGGTAGCTCCTTTTTTTGCTTGCCATTCCCGCGCAGGCGGGAATCCAGTTTTCGGTTGTCAGCGGTGCGCGCACGTCACACCTGGATTCCCGCCTTCGCGGGAATGACGGTGAAGGTTGAGTAGGCTCAGGCCAGACCAAGCGAAGTGATGGCGAGATCGATCAGCTTGATGCCGATGAAGGGCGCGATCAGGCCGCCGCCGCCGTAGATCGCGAGATTGCGGGCCAGCAACTGGCCGGCGCCAACCGGGCGATAGCGCACGCCGCGCAGTGCCAGCGGAATCAGCACGATGATGATCAGCGCGTTGAAGATGATTGCCGACAGGATCGCGCTCTGCGGGCTGTGCAGGCCCATCACATTCAGCGCATCGAGCTGCGGATAGAACGAGGCGAACAGCGCCGGCACGATGGCGAAATACTTGGCGACGTCGTTGGCGATCGAGAACGTGGTCAGCGCGCCGCGGGTCATCAGTAACTGCTTGCCGATGCCGACGATCTCGATCAGCTTGGTCGGATCGGAATCGAGATCGACCATGTTGCCGGCCTCACGGGCCGCCACGGTGCCGGTCTGCATCGCGACACCGACATCGGCCTGGGCCAGCGCCGGCGCGTCATTGGTGCCGTCGCCGCACATCGCCACCAGACGGCCACCGGCCTGCTCCTTGCGGATCAGCGCCAGCTTGTCTTCCGGAGTTGCCTGGGCGAGGAAGTCATCGACACCGGCTTCGGCAGCGATCGCTGCTGCGGTCAGCGGGTTGTCGCCGGTAATCATCACCGTGCGGATGCCCATGCGGCGCAGTTCGGCAAAGCGCTCCTTGATGCCGCCCTTGACGATGTCCTTCAGGTGGATGACGCCGAGCACGCGCTCGTCGCGGACCACCGCCAGCGGTGTGCCACCGAGTTTCGAGATGCGCTCGGCAATCGCTTTCAGCTCTGCCGGCACGGCGCGGCTGCCGCCGAGACGGCTGACGTAGTCGATCACCGAGTCGACCGCGCCCTTGCGAATCACTGCACCGTCGATGTCGATGCCGGACATCCGCGTCTGCGCGGTGAATGGAATGAATCGGGCACCCGAGCCGGCCAGATCGCGGCCGCGCAGGCCGTACTTCTCCTTCGCCAGCACCACCACGCTGCGGCCTTCCGGGGTTTCGTCGGACAGGCTGGCGAGCTGCGCCGCTTCGGCCAGTTCGCGATCGGTGACGCCAGGCACCGGTACGAACTCGGCAGCCTGACGATTGCCCAAGGTGATGGTGCCGGTCTTGTCGAGCAGCAGCGTGTCGACATCGCCTGCGGCTTCCACCGCACGGCCGGACAGCGCCAGCACGTTGAAGCGCACCAGGCGATTCATGCCGGCAATACCGATCGCCGACAGCAGCGCGCCGATGGTGGTCGGGATCAGGGTCACGAACAGCGCGACCAGCACGATCACCGGCACGTCGCCGCCGGCGTACTTGGCGAAGCTTGGAATCGAGGCCACGGCCAGCACGAAGATCAAGCTCAGGCCGGCGAGCAGGATATTCAGCGCCAGCTCGTTCGGTGTCTTCTGGCGCGATGCGCCTTCCACCAAGGCGATCATCCGATCGAGAAAGCCCGAGCCCGGGGCCGCGGTGATCCGCACGATGATGCGATCCGACAACACGCGCGTGCCGCCAGTCACCGCCGAGCGATCGCCGCCGGCTTCACGGATGACCGGGGCCGATTCGCCGGTGATCGCCGATTCATCGATGGTCGCGATGCCTTCGATCACTTCACCATCGGCCGGCACCAGATCGCCGGTTTCGGCGACCACGCAATCACCAGCCTTGAGCACCGTGGCCGGCACCTTGATCTCATCGGTGCGATTGGCGTTGAGCTTGCGGGCGACGGTCTGGGTGCGGGTCAGCCGCAGGCTCGCGGCCTGTGCCTTGCCACGGCCTTCGGCAAGCGCTTCGGCAAAGTTCGCGAACAGCACCGTGAACCACAGCCAGACGATCACCTGGGCCGAGAACAGCAGCGGTGCGCCGATCGCGGCGTCACGAATGAACAGAATGCTGGCCAGCAGCGAGACCAGACCGGTGATGAAGATCACCGGGTTCTTGGCCAGGCTCTTCGGGTGCAGTTTGATGAAGGCATCGCGCAGCGCAGGGCCCAGCAGCGCGCTGTCCAGCATCGTGGTAGCAGAAGTTTTCATGGATTCTCTCGAATCCGGGTTCCGGGATCAGCCGGAACCCGGCAGATTCAGAACGTGGAACCGGCGAGCATCGCCAGGTGCTCGACCACCGGCCCCAGCGCCAGCGCCGGGAAGTAGGTCAGGCCGCCGACGATCACCACGATCGCCACTAGCAGGCCGATGAACAGCGGCCCGTCGGTCGGGAAGCTGCCCGAGGTCGGCGGTGACTTGCTCTTGCTGACCAGCGAGCCGGCGACGGCCAGCATCGGCACGATCACCGCGAAGCGGCCGATCATCATTGCGGCAGCCAGGGTCAGGTTCCAGAACGGTGTATTGGCGGTCAGGCCCGCGAAGGCACTACCGTTGTTGCCGACCGCCGAGGTGTAGGCGTAGAGCATTTCGCTGAAGCCGTGTGGGCCGGCATTGGCCAGGCCTTTCAAGGCGACCGGCGAAACACTGGCGACGGCGAGGAAGCCGAGTAGCGCCAGCGGCATGCACAGGATCGACAATACGGTGAGCTTGATCTCGCGCGCTTCGATCTTCTTGCCGAGGTATTCCGGCGTGCGGCCGACCATCAAACCGGCGATGAACAGCGCGACGACGGCGAACAGCAGCATGCCGTACAGGCCGCTGCCGACGCCGCCGAATACCACTTCGCCAAGCATGATGTTGACCAGCGGCACTGCGCCGCCCAGTGGCGTGAAGCTGTCGTGCATCGCATTGACCGCGCCGCAGGACGCATCGGTGGTCACCGTCGCGAACAGGGTCGAGGCGGCGATGCCGAAGCGCGCTTCCTTGCCTTCCATGTTGCCGCCGGACTGCACGAGGCTGGCGGTCTGGTCGATGCCCATCGAGGCGAACGCCGGGTTGCCCGCGCTTTCCGCCCAGAACGAGGCACCAGCGCCGGCCAGGAACAGCACCGCCATCGCGCTGTAGATCGCCCAGCCCTGCAGCTCGTTCTTGACCATGCGGCCGAAGGTGTTGGTC
This sequence comes from uncultured Nevskia sp., assembly GCF_903885465.1. Classification (GTDB taxonomy): domain Bacteria; phylum Pseudomonadota; class Gammaproteobacteria; order Nevskiales; family Nevskiaceae; genus Nevskia. The sequence continues at coordinate 2,591 of NZ_CAISIQ010000353.1, read as the reverse complement.
AGCGCGGCCGAGATCAGGAAGATCGCCAGCATCTGCACGAAGTTGGCGAGCGCCGTCGGGTTCTCGAACGGGTGCGCGGCATTGGCATTGAAGAAGCCGCCACCATTGGTGCCGAGCATCTTGATCGCAACCTGCGAGGCGACCGGCCCCTGGGCGATCAGCTGCTTCGCGCCTTCGAGCGTGGTCGCTTCGCTAGCGCCGATGAAGTTCTGCGGCATGCCCTGCCAGACCAGGAACAGCGCCAGCAGGATAGCCAGCGGCAGCAGCACGTAGAGCGTGGCGCGGGTCATGTCGACCCAGAAGTTGCCGAGGCCTTTGCCTTTCTCACGAGCGAAGCCGCGGATCAGTGCGATCGCCAGGGCAATGCCGGTGGCCGCCGACAGGAAGTTCTGCACGGCGAGACCGAACATCTGCGTGCCATGCGACATCGTCGCTTCGCCGCCGTAGCTCTGCCAGTTGGTGTTGGTGACGAAGCTCACCGCCGTGTTCAGGCTGAGATCGCCGGTCAGCGCACCAAACCCCTGCGGATTCAGCGGCAGCCAGCCTTGCAGCTGCTGGATCGCGAACAGCAGCACATAGCCGCCGAGGCTGAAGATCAGCATTGCAGTCGCATAGCGGATCCAGGTCTGATCCTCGTTGCTGCGAACGCCGGCCAGCTTGTAGAAGCCGCGCTCGACCGGCCCGAGGACGATCGACAGCCAGGTGCGTTCACCCTCGAACACCCGCTTCAGATAGCCGCCAAGCGGCCGCGTTGCCAAGGTCAGGATCAGCAGGAACAGCGCGATCAGCAGCCAGCCGTCCATGGTCGGAGAGGCCGTCACTGGAATTTCTCCGGCTTCAGCAAGGCATAGCCGAGATAGGCCAGCAGGATCAGGACAGAGAAGGCGCCCAGCCAATGATCAAAGCTCATCGTCGTGCCCTCAGATGCGGTCGCAGAAGAGCACGTAGGAAATCAGTATCGCGAAACCAGCCACGCCGAGCAGCAGCAGGAACATCGTCATCGAAATCGCTCCAACGCCGGCAAGCTCCGGCCCGTGCATTGGGCGCCGGGTGGCCGTTGGGTTTCGAGACGTCGCGGGGGCGGAAAAAATAAAGAACGCGTAAAGATCGGCGTGCAACCTGATCTATTGGCGTGAGGCCCTCTCCCTCCGGGAGAGGGTTGCGTGAGGGGCTGCTCTCACCGAATGAGATCACTGCCTCGTCAGGCAGCGTCCCTCACCCCCAGCCGCCAGAGGCATGCTCGGGCCCCGGAGGGAGAGGGGAGGCCGGCGTCCTTACGGAGCGGGCGCGCTCTCGACCGGCGTCACCGTCGTCTTCTCGATCTCGCGCGGCGGCTCGATCTTCTGCGGAGCCTGTTCGATGACCGGTGTGGCATTGGCCTCGGACAGGCTCTGCGCCGCGTCAACCTTGGCCCCGGAGCGAACCGCGTCGACCACCAGGCTGTCGCGACGCACCGCGGCTTCGGTGGTCTTGACGCTGGCGCCGGACTGCAGCGATGAGATCGCCGAATTGACGATACTCGCGCAGCTGGTGCAACGCGTTTTCACCAGCAGCTTCTTCAGATCGCGATTGGCGGTGTCCGGGCCGCTGGCGCTGCCGGTGATGCGCAGCACTTCGCTGCGATACCAGCGCTCCAGCAGGCCGGAGGCATTGCTGACGCCGGCGACCAGATAGGCGCGTGATTCGGCGTCGATCGCCGGAATGGCTTCAGCGGTGTTCAGACGGCGCAGCGCCAGCTCGGTCTGGGCGGCGTCTTCACTGCTCGGGGCATCGTCATCGTCGGCATAGCGGTGGACGACGGTATCGACGGCGTCGATCGCCTTGAAGCCATCGAGCAAGGTCGCCCAGGTGCGGCGCGTGGTCGGCGTGGCGCTGGCCAGGGCTTCGTCGAGACAGGCATCCAGCCGCGTCGAACGGGCCACCATGTAGCGCTGCCAGTAGCTGTAGCGCGGGCTGTCGGCGCCGGGCAGCGCCAGCCGCTGATAACGCCAGGCAGCGCGCGACACCTGATCGATCGAACCGCCGGATTCGCGGATGTCGGCCAGCACGATGCGCCGCTTCAGCAGCAGGTCTTCGAGGAACGCCTGGCGGCCGGTCAGCGCGCCGGTGGCAATGGCATCGGCGGTCTTCGCCAGGGTAGCGCGATCGGTGGCGCAAGGCCCGCCCTGGGCGACCAGATCGTCGATCGGCCGGTAGTCGCTGACTCTGAGATCGAACAGCAGATACGGCGTGGTGAACGGCACGCTCTTGCCGTCCTTCTGGACGCAGAGCTTGGGGTTCTCGATTTCCAGGCTGCAGAGATCGACTTCGGTCGCCACCGGCGGCCGCTTCTTGTCTTCGTTGAGAAGCACGAAAGCGACCACCCGGCCATCGAGACCATCGAGCGTGTCGGAGACCTGGAAGGTGTACTCCTTCTTGCGCTCCCACTTGCGGTTGGCGCTGGTGGCCGACTTCTCCAGCATCGGCACGACAAAGGTCTGGAACGCGGTGATCGGCACCCCGCCCAGCACGGTGGCTACACCGGTGATTGCGGCCGGCGTCTTCTTGATCGTTTCCATCAGCGGGCCAAGCGTCGCGGCACCGCTTTCAGT
>NZ_CAISIQ010000352.1 GCF_903885465.1 uncultured Nevskia sp. | reverse complement strand
TGCTCAGCGCCCATCGAGCTCGATATCCATTCCATAGCCGGAAGCCTCATTGCCATGGCCGAAAATATCGCCGTGGTAGTACTCCTGCTGGGCCGCGGCTTTGGCAGCGCCCCAACCCAATTCCCACAGCCAACCGGACGGATTCGCGTGGTAGAACGTCAGGGCCTTGTCGTTCGAGTGCTTACCAAGTTGAATAGCGACGTCGATCTGACGTTTGCGCACCAGATCATGCGCGAGGCCGAGATCGTCGAGATCGGTGTACTCGATCATCAGGTGGTTGATGCGCTTTGGCATCGGCCCCAGGCCAAAGGCGATCGAGTGCTGCCTGCTATTGCAGTGCATGAACGTCGGGGTTGCCGTCATTCCATTGGGCAGCGGCAGCTTGTACTCTACCGATCCCACGAGTCCTAATGCGCGATAGAACTTGTAGGCAGCCACGTCGTCGCTCTGGCGAAGGATGCAGTGACCAACGCCTTCTCCGCCGGTCACGAATCGGCCGTACATCGGGCGACCTGGATGGAAAGGCTTAGCAGCATCAACGCGGGGGCCCCAGAAAATCTCGGTCTGAATGCCACCCGGATCCATGAGCTTGATTAGGCCGAGAACATGACGCTCCTTGGCCTCGGCTTCGGTGCCACGCTTGCAGGCATACCCGGCCTGTTCGAGCTTCTGTGCCATCGCATCGAGGTCATCTGGGCCACCCACTCTCCAGCCAATGTATTCCAGATCGTCCGTGGTGCCGACGTGCGCAACGATGCGGTGATGCCACAGGTCCATGCGCAGGTAGAAGCGATCGGTCTCGCCTTCGTCTACCACCTGCATACCTACCACTTCGGCGGCATATTGCTTCCAGGCCGCGACATTGCTCACTGACAAACCGAGATAGCCCAACTCTGTAACTTTGACGTCTGACATGGAAAATTCCTGTACTTGATCGAAGATTCTTGATTCGTATCCGACTCTCAGCTTCCGAACACGCCGATCGGACCTTCGTCGAGATTGATGATCACGCTCTTGGTGAGCGTGTAGTGATGCAGTACTTCTTGCGCGAACTCGCGTCCGAAGCCACTCTGCTTGTACCCACCCACCGGCATCCCGGGAACGAAGTTGTAGTAGCGGTTGACCCAGATCGTGCCGGTCTCGATGGCTTGGGAAATTCGATGCGCGCGACGCAGGTTCTGCGTCCACAAGCCTCCCCCGAGCCCGTACGTGGAGTCGTTGGCCATGCGAACGACTTCCTCGTCGTCCTTCCAGGTAATCACCGTGGAGACCGGGCCAAATATTTCTTCCTGCGCGATACGCATATTGTTCTTCACGTCGGTGAAGATCGTCGGCTCGATGAAATAACCCTTGTCGAATCCGGGAACCTTTGCAGCCTTGCCACCCATGAGTAGGGTTGCTCCTTCCTTGGGGCCGAGCTCGAGATAGCTGCTGATCTTGTCGAGTTGCATCTTAGAAGCCTGCGGACCCATCTGAGTGGTCGGGTCAGTCGGATCGCCGAGCTTGACCTTTCGCAGCACGGCCTGGAATCTTTCGAGGAATGCGTCCTTGATCTTTTCGTGTACGAACACTCGGCTGCCGGCCAGGCAGACCTCACCCTTGTTCAGCACGACCGACATCGCAGCACCTTCTGCCGCGGCATCAAGATCGGCATCCTCGCAGACAATATTCGCGGACTTGCCGCCCAGCTCCATGGTCTGCGGAATCACGTTGACCGAGGCGTACTGGATCAGCTTCTGTGCGGTCGGACGTGAGCCGGTGAACGCCACCTTGCGCACCTTCGGATGCGTGACCAGGACCTCGCCAATGTTTGGGCCAAAGCCCGTGATGACGTTAACCACGCCCGGCGGAATGAGATCCGCCATCTCTTTGAAGAATTCCATCACGCCGAGGCAGACAATCTCGGAGGGCTTAAGCACGATGGTGTTACCTGCCGCAAGCGCCGGAGCGATCTTGGCCGCCATCATTATCAACGGCACATTCCACGGAATAATCTGCGCGCAAACTCCCAGAGGCTCACGGTGCACGATGCCCAGCGCCGTGGCGGTGCTGATCGATTCGCCGTGCAGGTGAAACGCCGAGCCGGCAAACATCTCGAACTGCTCGATCGCCATCGGCAGATCGAAGTGCATCGCTTCCATCAGCGGCTTGCCGTTGTTGAGCGACTCCAGCATTGCGTAATCCTTGATGCGCGCGCGCAGTCTGCGCCCCATCTCGAACAAAATTTCCTGTCGCTGGTGCGGTCGACTCTGACGCCAGGAGGGAAACGCAGCTGAGGCCGACTCGACCGCTCGCACAGCATCCGCTGCGTTGCCGGACTGGATTTTCGAGAGCAGCGAACCAGTGGCGGGGTTGTACAAGCCAATCGTCTCGCCGCTCGCACCGCCCTCCCATTTTCCGTTGATGAAGTGACCGTACTCGGCCTGATATAGCTTTGAAGTCTGTGTCGGTTCTGGCTTGCCCATTTTTGATCTCCTCGCAGAACTACAGTTGTTGTTAAGCCCGATCACGACGCCAGTAACGTGAACTTCATAGCGCGCCGGTAGTAATCCCAGTAACTAATAATTGGTGCCTCGTTGACCAAATTCTCTTGAGGCTCGCCCTTGCGACCACCCATGGCGATATAAGACGTGGCTTCGCCATCGCGCGCGATGGCTTGCTGCACGAGCTCCATCGCTTCGCCGTCCTCCATCGAGATCAATCCGCCTGGGCCGACCAGATTCATCTGCTTGAGTCGGGAGCCGCGTGCCTCCGTGCTGTCGTCCGCATAGCCGAAGTACGTCCAGACCAATTCCATCTGGTCGACGGCACGCGGCAGCATCTGGCGCACGGCCAGCGAGTTCGCGATCTGATGCACGACCAGATTGGGAAAGATCGCCAGGATCACCAGCGATACTCCGTCCGAAAAATCCGGTGTACCGGTAAGCAGAGATGGGTCTTCAAGTGAGAATTTCCCTTCTTGGTAGGTTCGCAGTCCCCCGGTCGAAACCTCGTCTTTGGATTCAGTCTTGGTCGCCGTAATCAGCGAATGCCGGCCCTGCGTATCCATCTGGCACCCGCCCTTCTGAGTCGAGCGATATAAGCCGAACGTCGCGTGGAACAGATGCAACAGGCTGCCGTGGTAGGCGTCGCGCGTGTTCTCGGAGTACAGTTTCCAGTTGGCGTGCATTACCTGGCGTTCGTCGCCAAGCAATTCGATCGGGCGGCCGAAGATGCGATCCAGCATCGCGCATACCTCGGCACCGAGGTAAGTCTCCAGCGATTCCACTTCGCTGTCGCGGGCGAAGCTCGCGAAAATCAGGCCGCAATAGGTTGCTACGCGCAGAGGTGGTAGTCGGTGCTCCTTCATGTCGAAGCTTGACGGCATGCCGCCCTCACCACCCAGACCGCGACGAAACGGCACGCCGCGCAGATTGCCTTCCGCGTCGTAAAGCCACTGGTGATAGATGCAAGTGAATGCATCAGCGTTGCCTCTGCGATCGCGGCAGACCATCGCACCGCGATGCGCACAGCGATTGACCCATGCGTGGATGACGCCGCCGCGATCACGCGTCACGACCACCGGCGTGTCGCCGAGATAGGTCGCCTTGAAATCATTCGGTTCAGGCATCTCTGCTTCGAGGCCCAGAAAACTCCAGTGCGGTCCGCGGAAGATGCGCTCCTGCTCGCTGTTGAAGATGCGCGGATCGGTGAAGACCTGATACGGAACCTGCATCTGGTCCGTCTGCTTCCACACGATCAGCGGATCGACATGTGCGGGAATCGGCGAACCCGTTGCGGTGTTCATATTGGGAGCACGAGCAAGGTATGGATACGGTCGTTATCGGCGACGACGCGACGCTTGCGGAAGCGCAGTCCCTGATCCGTCAACGCCAGCGTATCGGTTGCTCGTCCTGCACTGAACAGCACAGCGTCGCCTTCCACGGCCAGCGTGCGCGTCACCAGATAGTTGCTCTCGACGCTCACCGAGGACTCGGTACACTCTCCAACCAGGAGATCAGTAACGAGGTGACGGTAGTACTGCCGGGCATACACGTTGGCGTGCCGCAGCGATATAACCCGGTCCCGCATCATGCCGGCGCCCTCGCAATGCATCGCCGTGGCGGGCAGATTGCGCTCCGCATTTTCGCGCGTGACCAACTCGTAACAGCCGTCGAACGTGAAGAAATCGGGCCACTCCTCAAGGCGGTCGCCGTCGATGCAGGCACAGTAGGCCTGTATCAACTGCGTCGCTTCGAAAAACAGATCCGCAAGCGAAATCGCTCGAAGATCGTCCCCGTGATGCCAGGCTCGAAGGCGTGGCCCTTCCCTAGCCCTAATTGCTGCCGTCACGACGCCGCTCCTCGTGCCTTGGCAATCAAAGCGCATCGCCTCCGCGGATGTTCACGATCCCGCGCACTCCGAGACCACCATCAGTGTTGATGATTGCGCCCGTAATGGGACCCGCATCGGTTGCGGATGCGAGCAGTACGTAGGGTCCGCAGTAGTCCTCTGGCTTCGGCGAAATTTGCAGCGGCGTGATGTCGCACAGCATCTGATCCAGACCCTCGACATCCGCGAGCGATTGCGCTCCCGTGCCGTTTGCCTGCAGACCACGCAAGTTCGTCTTCATGCCGCCGGGCGCGACGCCATTCACCCGTACCTTCGGCGCGAGTTCATGCGCAAGCTGTCTCACCAGGCCGACCACCGCATGTTTCGATGCGGTGTAGATCGGACCGCCACCTCCAGGATAAAAGCCAGCGTTGGAGATCGTGAATATGATGCTGCCACGGACTTTCACCAGTTCCGATAGTGCTGCTCGCGCGCCGAGGAGGCCGCCCTTGACGTTGACGGCAAACAACTCGTCGAACGCTGCCCCGAGCCTGTCGCCCTCGTACTGCGGCAGCGCTTGAAAGAAATCGAAAATGCCGGCATTGGCGATGAAAGTATCGAGTCGTCCGAAGCGGACAACCGTGCACTCAACCGCGCGCGCATTGTCGGCATAAACCGTGACGTCGCCGACAATCGCCTCGACCTGCGTGCCGAAGTCAGCGCGCAAGGCCTCCGCGCGGGCGGCGCTCGATTCCAGAACTGCGACGCTCGCGCCTTCGCGCAGAAAGCGCTCTACTAGCGCGCGGCCAAGGCCGGAACCGCCACCGGTGATCAGCACCACCGTGTTCTTCAGTCCGTTCATGATTGCTTCCGAGTCAAAGGAACAGCAGTAGGTTGCGACCCGCAATGGAGCGCTCGTCGAAGTCGATACGCCGCTGTACCAGCCTCATAGTGCCGGCCGGGCAGCGCCGTACGATGTCTTCACGGCAGCACACGAACTGGTCGACCTCGTAGGCGCGCCGGCTGCGCTGAGCCAGCAGATTGGAACGCACTGCAAGTTCATCCTTTACGCCGGTCCGGAACACCTCAAGGTTCGAGACCAGGCGGCGATACCGCTCCGGTGGATCGGTGCGCCACTGCATGCCCGACTCGAACTGTGCAACGCGAGCTTTCAGGAAGCCGAGGTCGTCATTGAAGATGTAGACCTCGGAGGGTGCTTCGTAGCGGCGTTCCTTGCGATAGCGCAGCTGGCGACTGACCACGACGTAACGGATCGTCGGATCGAGCACCTGCTCAATCCATTCAGAAAACTGCTCGGTATCGAGCAGGCGTGCCTCCCGATGCAGCAGGCGCTCGACCTCCCGGCAGGCAGTGTCATCGATACATGGCTCGAACTTGCCGAACTCGAGCGGCAAAGGGGCATGACGAGAATCGGTAGATACAGAGGCAGCAACCGTGGATTGTCCCATGATGTGTTCTCCTTCAGGCCGGGCCATGCCCGGCGTCCGGAGCAACGCCGGCCTCGGTGAGCTCGCGCTTCCAGGTGCTGTCGCCACGCCTCATATCTGCCCAGGTCGCGGCATTCATGGTCTCCCCGTAGAAACGGAAGTAGCCGCGATACGAGGTCTCGCCGATGGCCGACTCGCCGACGATGCCGGGCAACTCTGGATCCTCGCGGTCGCCGCCGATACCCATCTGGGCGTTCATAAATCCCTGGCGTGTCATGTAGCCGCGCGAGAGCTGCGACTCGGATTCCATATTGTCGTTGTCGTCCGCCTCCCAGTAGCCGGCGGTGCCGAAGGTGCGGTGCATCGAATCGGCGATACGCTGTTTAAGGTCTGTCGGCATGTCCTGCTCGACGATCGCCCAGGTGAAGCATTCCGTACGATTCGGCCCATGCGGTTGCCAGACCTTGAATAGGTTGGAGCCCCAGAGATAGGTGTTGTTCGGAAAAACCGAGCCATTGATGTGTGAGCCGTAGTAACGTGCCCTTAGCGCGCCGTATGCTTTTTCGATGGCAGGCCGCTTCTTTGCTTGCCATGCCAGGATGTCATTCGCCAGTGGCATGTCGTGCGCGCCGGGGTTGGTGTCGTAAAGGATGCCGAGACCGTGTCCATAGCGCGTGGCAACCTGCAAGCCAGCGCCTTCGGGTGGCAGGCCCGCATTGCCGGACATCGGGGCCAGCAAGCCGCCGCCCGCTTTCAGTGCAGCAGCGTGAGTCCAGCCAACGTGATAGGCGTCGCCGACGAAATTTTCACTTGGAGCCTTCCAGTTGCAATGGACCATCGAACGGCTGGGTGGACCGATCAGTTCCGCACCTCCATTGGCTTCCATCCAGATATCCAGATACCACCGAGCTTCGCCGAGATAGTCGGTCAGGCTCGGCGCCGCGGGGTCGAAGCAACCGTAGACGAAGCCGTGATAAGAGGACACGCCTGCAACTTCGCGGAGCCCGTGCGAAGATTTGTCGAGCCGGCCCTTGTACAACTCCTTCTCGAATGGCACCGAGTTCAGTGCACCGTCTGCCCCATACGACCAGCCGTGGTAGTTGCACACGAAGCTGCGTGCGTTACCCGCTTCTACGGGGCAGATTCTGGCTCCGCGATGACGACAGGCATTCAGGAACGCTTTGATGCTCCGATCCTTCTGGCGGACGACGATCACTTCGTCCATTCCCATGCGCGCAGTGACGAAATCGCCGGGATTTGGAATCGCATTTTCGTGTGTCAAAAACAGCCAGCAACGTGCGAAGACCCGCTCCATCTCCGTCTCGAACACGTCGGAATCGTGATAGATACGGGCGCTTTGCAGCCCGCGTGGCACGTCGATCAGCGCACTCATTGCCTTCCTCCGTCGTTCTTGATTGCCGCCAGCCGCTCTTCGAGAAACACTAGTCGGTCGTTGCCCCACCACATCTCCTCACCGAGCATCATCGTCGGTGCTCCGAAGACACCGCGCCGATGCGCTTCCTGGTTGTCAGTCGCATAGCGGTCATGTGCCTCGGGCGAGTCCAGGAACCGCAGAAACTCAGAGACGTCCCAGTTCATTGAATGCGCGACGTCTGCAATCAGTTCCTCGTTGCCCATATCGCCGCCTTGGCCCCATGTCGGCAGCCAAGCGGTGCGCAGGTAGTCTTCGGCCCGGCCGCGGTTGATCGCGAAGTAGAGTCCGAGATTCAGGCGCTCCGATTTGAGAGTCTTCGGAAAAACCAGCGGAACGTCATAGCGTCGCGCCCAGCGCTGCAAGTCGGTCATCAGATAGCGGAGCTTCACTGGCATGCTGACGTTCGGCGGCGCCGTATTTCCGACGGCAAGCTTGGCCGCAGGCAGGTCGATTGCGTGATAGTTGATCTTGAAATCGTACCTGTCCGCCAACGCCGGAAGTTGCGTGTGTGCGAGATACGCAAACGGGCTCATGAAGTCAAAGTAGAAGTCGAGTATTGGCATATGCATTAGGCGCCGCTATGCTCGCGGTGCAGCGCAGACCAGCGACGGCCGGATTCGCGTGCACCTTCCAAATAGGCTTCAGGAATGAGTGTGTACGGAGGGCGGCAAGGGCCAGCCTTCATCCAGCCGGCTGCATCCATACGCGCCTTCTCCAGCCCGATGTTGTACATCGAGAAATCCTTGAATGAGCCATTCGGGAATAGCGTCTGATAGGTGCGACCGATCGTATCGGTCAGACGCTTGGCCGTGGTCCAGTCACCGCTCTGACGGGCGATGGCGACGGCATCGCGTAACCGGATCACCGGAGCCGGTCCACAGACCGCACCACTCGTCCAGAACGCAGTGCAGAAGTCGGGATCAATGCGCGCGGCCGCGTAATAGTCCACGTCGATCGGCAGGAAGCGAATCTTCTTCTGGCTCAGGTTCAGGTCAGGCACGAGCGCACCAACGCCCAAGTATTTCGCGGTGATCACTTGTGGAATCTCTGCGACCTGCGCCCAGAAAGTGCGCGGGAACTCAAACTTGAACGCCTCGTGATTGGCGTAGACGCAGATCGCGGACTCGGGGCAGGCCTCGGCGACATCGCGATAGAACTGCACCGCCGTGGGCACATCGGGCGCGCACCACATTGGCGGGCCGATCATCACACCGTCCAGACCCAGTTCGAGCGCAGCACGCGTCTGACGCACTGTCTCTCTAGTCGACAGCGAGCTGGTACCGCCGAACACCGGCACCCGGCCTCGTGCGGTCTCAGCGACCACGCGCATGAAGTCGTGCTTTTCGTTCCAGGTTAGCGTCGCACATTCACCCAGCGAACCGAGCGACAAGATGCCATCGACTCCGGCTGCGATCAGGCCATCGACGATCCGTCCCGTCTCTGCGAGGTCCACGGTGTGCTCGGCGCGGTAATCGGAAGCGTTCGCCAGCGAAGGCGTGGGCACGATCGCCCAGCAGCCTTGTATGTCCTCAACCGTGAGTCTTGGTTGTTTCACTTGCTGATCCTCAAAGGATA
>NZ_CAISIQ010000351.1 GCF_903885465.1 uncultured Nevskia sp. | reverse complement strand
CCAACACCACCAGCGCTCTGCTCGGTGCCCTGAGCTGGGAAGGCTCGACCCTGATTCATCTCGGTCGCCATGACGAAGGCCTGGCCCGACTCGGCGAGTACGCAGACCTGCTGCGCGGCATCATCGGCGAACAACCCGACGACCGCCGCCAGCAGTCCCGGCTTACCGAGGCACTGTCGGCGCTCGGCTATGCCGCCCTCGATGCCGAACGCCCGCAGCTGGCGCTGACCGCCAGCGCGGAAGGCAGGACTCTATCCGAGCAGCTGGTCGCTTCCGATGCCGGCAACCTCGACTATCTCCTCAACGAAGCGCGTCACGCGCAGATCGCGGCCGCTGCCCAGTTCCAACTGCAGAAGTGGCAGGCAGCGACTGTCGAGAATGAGCGGGCGCTGCAGCTGTTCCGGAGCCTGCTGACCCGGGATTCGAGCGTTGCCCAGGCGCGCCGTGGCGCAACGAGCTCGCGGATCCTCAACTTCGAACTGGCCTGGAAGACCGGCCAGCCGAGCGCGGCGCACGCCGTTGCCGAAGAGGCCCTCAAGGCCGTCGGCGATGCTCCGCCGACAGACGCCGGTGACAGTATCGATTTCGTGTATGCCCATCTGCTGGCAGTGGAACTGGCGACCCTGGTCGACCACGACTCGGCGCTCGCCGCGCAGCAAGTGCAGGCCACGCAGGCCGCGCTCGACGGCCTCGCTGCCAGCACATCGACCGACAAGCAGGATGATCTGCCCAGCTTGCGTGCCGCACTGGCGCTGCTGCGTGGCGCAGATCACATTGCTGACGCGCCGCCGGCCGAATCGCGGTCACCGCTGACCTACAGTGTGGCTCGCCTGATCGAGCGACATTGCCGGACCCGTCCCTCGGGGTTTCCCGACGAGGTCTGCAGGTCCGGCAGCACACGCACCACGACCGCCACATCCCGCTGATCCGCCTGTCCACACGAGATTCCCCATGTCCCTGCTCAAGTTCCCGCCTCGCCAGTACTTCCAGCGCTGGCTGACGCTGCCGGCGATCCAGAGCGGCAAGGACCGTACGGTGCTGCCGGTGAAGCTGGTCTGGGCACTGCTGGCGCCGCAGCGCGACGGCGTGAAATACCAGCTGACCGGCCCGGCAGCGAAGCGTTACCGCTTCGATCCCGACAAGCCCCTGTCCTTCGACATCAACGGCGCGGACCGGACCAGTGCGCTCGAATGGGAGGTCAGCGCCGATTCCCTGGTCGTCACCATCAATCCGAACGACACCAACTGGACGGAAGGCAAGGCCACGTTCTTCTTCGTCGGCCTCAACGGCACGACGAACCCGCCGCCGTTCGATCCGACCATCGGCAATGCCGGCGGCCCGCGACCCAACAACTAGTGCAGCGAATACGGCCTCGCTGGCCGCACGACGACCGGCGCACGGCGATCCCGCCCGCGCTTCGACCTGAGTAAGCTGCACGGGCCGTGATCCGCGGCAGCCAGGCTGGAGTCGGGCGTTGCGCAATTTCCGTTATTTCGACTTCCTGATGGCCGGCACGGTGGCCGTGCTGCTGTGCTCGAACCTGATCGGCCCGGCCAAGGCCTGCATCGTCACCTTGCCGGTGATCGGCATCGTCACCTTCGGCGCCGGCAATCTGTTCTTCCCGATCAGCTACATCTTCGGCGACGTGATGACCGAGGTGTACGGCTACGCGCGCGCCCGGCGCGCGATCTGGGCCGGCTTCGGCGCGATGATCTTCGCGACGTTCATGAGTGCGATCGTCGTCGGCATGCCGGCGAGCCCGACCAGCGATTACAACAAGGTGCTGCAGCCGGCACTGGAAACGGTGTTCGGCAACACCTGGCGCATCGTCGTCGCCAGCATGGCGGCCTACTGGGTCGGCGACTTCGTCAATTCCTTCGTGATGGCGAAGATGAAGATCTGGAGCGAAGGCCGGCATCTGTGGATGCGCACCATCGGCTCGACGATCTGCGGCCAGGGCATCGACAGCCTGCTGTTCTATCCGATCGCCTTCTACGGCCTGCTCGATAACGCGACCCTGGCGTCGCTGATGGTGTTCAACGTGCTGTTCAAGATCGGCGTCGAAGTGGCGTTCACGCCGGCCACCTATTGGGTGGTCAACGCGCTGAAGCGCGCCGAGGGCGTCGACACCTACGATCGCGACATCTCGTTCTCGCCGTTCTCGCTGAAGGACGAGGGCGACACGAAGACCTTGAAGTAGGTCTGACCTGGGACGCTCGTTCAGCGGGCGTTCGGGTTAGAACTGCGACGGTGGCCGACCGTTGCCCCCCACTTTTCACTCGGGATCATCCGCATGAGTTTGTCCGTCAAATCGTCTGTACGTCTGTTTGCGCCTCTGCTGTTCGGCTTCTCCGCGCTGCAAGCCGCGCAGGCCGGCGGCACCGCCACCGTGCTGGCCGGCGAGGATTTCAGCCAGCCCAGCTTGCAGGTCGTGCGTTCGAGCATCGAGTTCGATGGCACCGCCCATGTCCGCGTGCAGGCCGAGAACCGCCGCGAGGGTTATCTGATCGTCCGCGACAACGTGCCGTACGCAATCACCGCGCTCGAAGGCCAGCCGATCGTGCTGAACTTCGCGCAGATGATGCAGACCATGGGCGGCATGGCTCGCAGCCTGGCGCCGCGCTCGCTGATCACCGATGGCCGCTATGTGAACCTGACCGGGCCGGGCGCGATCGAGACCATCGCCGGCTTCTCGGGCAGAGTCTGGGAGCTGACCACGGTCAACAAGGCGGGCCGTCAGCGGGTCGACGAAATGGTGCTGACCAACGATCCGAAAGTGCGCGAACTGACCGACGCGATGCTCAGCACCGGCCGCCTGCTGGCGCGCTCGCTGCCGGAACTCGATGCCGATGCCAACGAACGCCTGGCCACTGAACTGAAGCAGCGCGGCACCGGCATCCTGCGAGTCGGCCGCAGTTTCAGGCTTGAGAAACTGGATACCGCAACACCGCCGCCATCGCGTTTCGCGCTACCGGCCGAACCGACCGTGCTGCCTGATCTGCGTTCGTTCGGCGGGCTGTTCGGCAAGTAGCTTCAAGACGCCTTCGGCACGCCAAAGATCCAGCCTTCCGCCTCGCCGGCACCGGCCGCCCACAGCGCTGGTTTGCTGGCGGCTTCGCGCAGACCAGCCGCGGTGACCAGCGCGTCGGCCTGATGATCATCGAACTCGCCGCGTGGCGAACTCTCGGTCCGGGCCGGTGGCAGGCCGATGCTGGCCAGCGCGTTCAGCACGTGATTGATGTCTTCGCGGCTGCGCAGCTTGGCGTTGCCGAAGCCGGCCTTGCGGATGTACAGGCGCGGATAGATTTCGACGCAGACCGAACGGCGATCATGTCCGGCGGACGGATCGAACGGCCAGATCGCGACCCGCTCGCGCACCTGCGTTTCCAGCCGATGCAGCAGGCGCATGCCGGCCAGCGCGCCCTTGCCGACCTGTTTGGCACCGATCAGCTGGAACGGTGTCTGCGGATTGCCGAGCCCGGCCTCGCGACAGGCGGTTTCGGCGCTGCGCGGCTGTTCGTTCCAGCCTTTCGGCTGCGGGCCAGCGGTCCAGAAACGGGGATCGCCCTCGGCATAGGCGCGGCCCAGCAAATCCGGCTCAATCGCGCAGCGGGCTTCGACTTCCGCCCACAACACCGATGCGGCGCGGCCATCGCCGGGCAGATGGAAGGCGAAATCGAAACCGACCAGCAGCCGCTGCGGACGCGCCAGTTCGGCGCGCAACCAGTCGAGCACGCTGCTGCGCGTCCAGGTCTTGCCCGGCGGCTTGACTAGCTGCGGCGCGGCGCGTCCCGCCGCACAGCGAGCGACGGCGATGCCGGCGTAGCCCGGCTGCGCGGCACCGGACCAGTCGATGCCGACATAGCCATCGAACTCGCAGTCGATCACCGCAGGAATCGTTGCCAAGCTCAGTTCGCCGGCAGCGGAATGAACTCGTGTTCCTCCGGCACCTGGCCGAACGGTCCTTTCTGGCCCCGTTCCTGGCCGTAGTCGAGCCAGTCACGCTTGCCCTGTTCGATGCGCTCGGCGCGCGTCGACACCAGGTTCCACCAGATGTGGCGCTCTTCGGGCAGGCGGGCGCCGCCGAGCAGCATCACCCGGCTTGTCTCGTCGGCGACGACGATCGCTGCCGCACCCGGCACCAGCACTGCCAGCTCGCCGGGCTCGAAGCGTTCACCGCTGATCGTCACCGCGCCGCTGACCACGTAGACGGCGCGCTCCTCATGCTCGTCGGTCATCGTCAGCCGGGTGCCGATGGGTAGTTCGGCAACGAGATAGAAAGTCGGCGAGCGCACTTCGACCGGCGAGCAGCGGCCGTAAGCGTGACCGGCGATCAGGCGCAAGCTGGCGCCATCGCGCTCGAAGGCCGGCAGGCTGGCCGCCGGGTGATGGACAAATGCCGGCGCGCATTCCTCATCAACCACCGGCAAGGCCACCCAGCTCTGGATGCCGTGCACCGCGTAGCCGCTGGCGCGATCGTCCGGATGGGTGCGTTCGGAGTGGACGATGCCGCGGCCGGCGGTCATCCAGTTGACGTCACCCGGCGTGATGTCCTGCAGGGTGCCGAGGCTGTCGCGATGGCGGATGCGGCCTTCGAACAGATAGGTGACCGTGGCCAGACCGATATGCGGATGCGGTCGCACGTCCATGCCGCTGCCGGCCGCGAAGGTTGCCGGGCCCATCTCGTCGAAGAAGATGAACGGGCCGACCATCTTGCGATGGGCGATCGGCAGCACCCGCTTGACCGAGAAACCGCCGAGATCGCGCCTGCGGCCGGCGATGCGGTCGAGGATGCAGCTGGATGCCGCGCTTGAAGACGAATTCATCGATCGAACATTCCGAAAGGGATGCCGAATGATAGGCGCTAGGCGGCGTCTTCAGGCGTCTTCAGGCGTCGTCGTCGGCGGCTCCGGCTGCGTCGGCAACGGCGGTGGATTCAGCGCCT
>NZ_CAISIQ010000350.1 GCF_903885465.1 uncultured Nevskia sp. | reverse complement strand
TGGGCGCGGGCCGCCTTCACGGCGCTATCGACATCGGCCGCCGTGCCGCTGGCCGAAGTGGCGATCACTTCCTCGGTGACCGGGCTTACCACGTCCAGGGTGCCGCCATCGGAAGCAGGCACGAAGCGCCCGCCGATGAACAGTTCGAGCGCAGCAATGTCTTGGGCGGCAGCAAGCTGCGCGGCAGGGGTGGACGGGCTATTCATTCGGCAACTCCGGGGTGGCGGCGATATCAGCGGCAGCGTCGGTACGACACGGCGACTCGATTATCGAAACCCTCACCGAAGGCGCTAGGCACCGCGTGCAAGCTGCCTGCCGATGCGTGCAAAGCGCTCCCGAAGCACTTCAGGGGCCAGTCTCGGCCCCGCCGATTCAGGCCTTGCTGCGCTTCGAACTTGCTGCCCTCGGAGTCCGCGCCGTTGGGGCGACCGCCGGAATATGCGCATCGAGCAAGGTCCGCACCGCCTTGCCGGCGACCGAGATCGGTCCCTGGCTGCAAAAGCTCAGGCGGGTCAGATAGCCGCCTTCCATCAGCAGCATCAAGGTGTCACCGAGCGCTTCGGGATCAGTCGCTCCGGCCTCGCTGGAAAGCGTCCGCAGGCGGCCACGCATCTCGGCCTTGTGCTGCTCGATGACCCGGCGACCCGGATGGTCACCTTCCGGCAGTTCGACCACGGCATTGCCGAACGAGCAGCCGCGCGAGCCGTCCTTGCAGGTCAGGGTCATGTAGTTGTCAAACAAGGCTTCTAGCTGGCGGCGGGCATCGCCGGCATGCGGCGCGATCGCCGCGTCCCACCAGTCCCAGTAGCCGCGGCCCTGTTCGCGCAGATATTCGGCGATCAGTTCGTCCTTCGACGGGAAGCAGCGGTAGAAGCTCATCTTGTTGGTTCCGGCTTCCGACGCGATGGCTTCGACACCGACCGCGCGCAAGCCGTAGCGATAGAACAGACCTCGCGCGGTATCGAGAATGCGATCGCGCACACGGACTTTCGGCACCGCTGCTTCGCTGGTGCCACTGCCGGTTGAAAGCGTCTTGGTCATCGTGTTCATGCGGTCCTCCATCTGAGTCGCTGTATCAGTCACCGATCTGAGTAGTGTTACTGACCGGTAACACTTTAGCAGGTTTCATCGATATGACAGACGGTGCCGACACGGGGCAGAAATAGGCAAGCGGCCGCGACGATCAGGTATTCGCTTGTTGCCACCCCGCTCGCAAAATGCTCGCAGTCCGAAGACCTCCGATCAGACATCCATCAGAGCACTCACTGCATCGACGCAGTTCGGGCGACTCGCAACTTCGCTAGCCACGCGCTTCCCATCGCTCCGCCGCAGCTCCGCCTCGGCGTCGGTAGGCCCCGACAAGCACCCATTCAAGCTGAGGCTTGACAGATACGTTACCGGTCAGTAACGTGCCGCAAATGTTACTTACCGGTAACACCCCAAGAACAACTGATTCGCCGCCACACGCCGCGCTCCCCCGAACCCGGCAGACATTCCAGGAAGGAACCGAAATGACCACGAAGAAACTGACCTATAGCCTTACCGCCGCCGCTGCCAGCCTCGCGCTGATCGCCGGCATCGCGATGGGCAAGGAACCGAAGCCGGACGCCGCTGCCCCCGCCGCGACCAAGGTCACTGCCGCCGAGATCATCGCCCGCGATATCACCGTATCCGACGAATTCACCGGCCGCCTGGAAGCCGTCAACACCGTGCAGATCCGCCCTCGGGTCAGCGGCTACATTCAGCAGGTCGGCTTCAACGAAGGCGAGCTGGTGAAAAAAGGCCAGCTGCTGTTCCAGATCGATCCGCGTCCGTTCCAGAGCGAAGTCGATCGGCTCAAGGCCACCTACGCCCAGGCTCGCGCCCAGGCCGCACTCGCCCGTTCGAACAGTGACCGCGCCCAGCGCCTGCTGGAGCAGAACGCGATCGCCAATGAAGAGGCGGATCGCCTCGCCACGGCGTCGCTCAGTGCCGAAGCCGAACTCGGCGCAATCGCCGCGCAGCTCGACATGGCGCGCCTGAACCTGAGCTACACCCAGGTCACCGCGCCGATCGACGGCCGCGCCAGCAATCAGCGCATCACCCTCGGCAACCTCGTGACCAGCGCCGACGTGCTGACCGCGGTGGTCAGCGTCAACCCGGTCTATGCCAACTTTGATGTCGACGAGCAGACCTTCCTCAAGTACTCGCAGGGCGCTTCGCTGGCCGGCAAGACCAGCCCGGTGCGCCTGGGCCTCGCCAACGAGGAAGGCTTTCCGCATGAGGCGCGGCTGAACTTCGTCGACAACCAGATCAGCACCACGTCCGGAACCATCCGCCTGCGCGCGGTGCTCGACAACGCCGACGGCCGCTACACGCCAGGCCTGTTCGCCCGCCTGCAGTTGAGCAGCGCGACGAGCCAGCACGCCACCCTGGTCGACGACCGCTCGGTCGGCACCGATCTCGGCAACAAGTTCGTCTACGTGATCGGCAACGGCAACAAGGTCGAGTACCGGCGCGTCATCGTCGGCCCGATGGTCGATGGCCTGCGCGTAGTCAATGCCGGCCTGACGCCGGGTGACGTCGTGGTCGTCAACGGCTTGCAGCGCGTTCATCCGGGTGAGGTCGTCGAAGCCGAAAAGGTGGCGATGGACCTGCGCGTGGACACGCAGCGGAAGCTCGCCGAAGCAGCCGAACGTCCTGCCGAAACGAACGCGAACGTCGACAAGAAGCTTGGCGAGAACGCCGTAGCCGCAACCGTCGCGAAGCAGAGCTAAGGCCACGGGATCAGCAGTCCAGAAGCACCGCAGGGGAGTCACATGAACATTTCGCAATTCTTCGTCAACCGCCCGATCTTCGCCGCGGTGCTGTCCCTGCTGATCCTGATCGGTGGCGCCTTGTCGCTGCCGAATCTGCCGATCAGCGAATACCCGGAAGTGGTGCCACCGACCGTGGTCGTGCGCGCCAACTATCCGGGCGCCAACCCGAAAGTGATCGGTGAAACCGTGGCCACGCCGCTGGAAGAGCAGATCAATGGCGTGGAGGGCATGAGCTACATGTCCTCGCAGTCGACCAGCGATGGCGCACTGCAGCTGACCATCACCTTCGCGCTCGGCACCGATCTCGACAAGGCGCAGGTGCAGGTGCAGAACCGCGTCTCGCAGGCGCTGCCGAAGCTGCCGGAAGAAGTGCAGCGGCTTGGCGTGACCACCAACAAGAGCTCGCCGGGCCTGACCATGGTCGTCCATCTGCTGTCGCCGGATGACCGCTACGACATGCTGTATCTGTCGAACTACGCGCGCCTCAACATCAAGGACGAG